>NZ_JBEXTV010000026.1:0-112135 GCF_040628835.1 Streptomyces sp. NPDC006134
TCAACGTCCTGTGGGCCCTCATCCGTGACCGACGGTGCTACCAAGTCACACCGCCCGTCACGCTTGCCGCTTGACACCAGCATTAGGAAGCCTCCGCCCGCTCGGTGGAACCGGCCCGGACGGCGGCCCCCTGGCCGACCACCCGGCCGGTCACCCGGCTGGTTACGCGATCGGTCGTCCGGCCGGTCGCGGGGCCGTTCGCCGCGAGGCCGTTCGCCGCAGGGTCGCCCGCCGCAAGGCCGCCCGCAGCGGGGGCGTCTCCCGCAGGAGCGTCTCCCACGGGGGCGTCTCCCACGAGGGCGTCTCCCGCGGGAGCGGTGATGCGGACGCGGTCGGCGCGGTGGTGCTCGACGTCGAGGACGTCCAGCCGCCAGCCGTCCAGCTCGACCGCGTCCCCCTTGGCGGGGATGCGGGTCAGGCGGGTGGCGACGAGTCCGGCCACCGTCTCGTACGGCCCCTCCGGCGCGGTCAGGCCGATGCCGGCAAGCCGGTCGAGGCGGACCGAGCCGTCCGCCTCCCACACCGCGCGGCCGTCCGCGCCCGCGGGGGCGGGCAGCAGGTCCGGGGCCTCGACGGGGTCGTGCTCGTCGCGCACCTCGCCGACGACCTCCTCGACGATGTCCTCGACCGTGGCCACCCCGGCCGTACCGCCGTACTCGTCGATGACGACGGCCATCGTGCGGCTCGCGCGCAGCCGCTCCAGGAGCCGGTCGGCGGGCAGGCTGTCGGGCACCAGCAACGGCGCGGTGGCCAGCTCGGTGACGGGGGTGTCCGCCCGGCGGTGCGGGGGCAGCGCGAGGACGTCGCGGATGTGGACGGTGCCGACGACCTCGTCCAGGCTGTCCCGGTAGACCGGGAAGCGGGACAGGCCGGTGGCGTGCGTGAGGTTCGCCGCGTCCGCGGCGGTGGCGTGCGCCTCCAGGGCCTTGACGTCCACGCGCGGGGTCATCACGTTCTCCGCGGTCAGCTCGCCCAGGTGCAGGGTGCGGACGAACAGCTCGGCGGAGTCGGCCTCCAGGGCGCCCTCGGCGGCCGAGTGGCGGACGAGGGCGGCCAGTTCCTCGGGGGTGCGGGCCGAGGCCAGTTCCTCGGCGGGCTCCAGGCCGAAGCGGCGCACGACACGGTTGGCGGTGTTGTTCAGGTGGGTGATGAACGGGCCGAACGCGGCCGTGAAGCCGCGCTGCGGACCGGCCACCACCTTGGCGACCGCCAGCGGCCGGGAGATCGCCCAGTTCTTGGGCACCAGCTCGCCGACGACCATCAGGACGACGGTGGAGACGGCCACGCCCAGCACGGTCGCCACCGACGACGCGGCGCCGCCCAGACCGAGCGCCGTCAGCGGGCCGCGCAGCAGCACGGCGAGCGACGGCTCGGCGAGCATGCCGATGACCAGGGAGGTGACGGTGATGCCGAGCTGGGCACCGGAGAGCTGGACGGTCAGCCGGCGTACGGCTCTCAGGGCGCCCTCGGCGCCGCGCTCGCCGGCCTCGGCGGCACGCTCCAGGTCACCGCGCTCGACGGTGGTCAGCGAGAACTCGGCCGCGACGAACACGGCACAGGCCAGGGTGAGCAGGAGGGCCAGCAGGAGCAGCAGGACCTCGGTCACCGTGCCACCCCCGTTTCCTCACACACGGACGGCGCGGGCCATGCGAGGCGCGTGATGCGCGTGGGCCGCGTGCGGGGTAGGGCACGGCCGGTACTGGGAGGCTCCATTGCGGAACGGGACTCCTTAACGGGTCGATGGGTCGGGAACCCATGGTAAAGGAAGGTAAAAGACAGGCAAAGTGATGCCACTGCCTGGAGAAAACGGTCGGGTCGGGGCGGTTGTTCCCGCGCGGACGCGCCCCGCAAACGCCGCCCTGATGTGACCCGCCCCGCAGCACCGCCCCCGGTGACGGAGCCGGGGCCCGGCGGGCCGCCTCCCGCTCACCCGTCGTTGTCGCGCCAGCGTCCGCCGCTCGGGGCCGAGTCGAAGCGGGTGGCGGCGGAGGCGTTGCCGGTGAAGTCGTTGCCGGAGACCCGGCCGGCGGCCCAGGCGGAGTCGCCGGTGAGCCACAGGCCGTGGGTCTGGGTGCGGGGGTGCCGGTCGTCGCGGACGCGGTTGCCGTGGACGTAGGGGTGGGCCACCGCCGACGCGGCGGTCAGGCCGGCGCGCGGGGCGGGGGCGGCGGGGAGGCGGTAGGCGGAGCCGGGGGCGGGGGTGCCGTCGGTCCAGGCCGTGCCGGCGCCGGGGCGGTGCGGGGCCAGGAGGAGTTCGGTCGCGGTGTTGTCCAGGACCACGGCGGTCTGCTCCCCCACCGTGAGCTCCTTGCCGCGGTGGCCGCCCGGGGACCAGTCGGCGCCCTCGTCGGTCAGGGTCCGGGCGGTGCAGCGGACGCCCGCGCCACCGCCCTCGGCCGCCGACGCGGCGCGGCGGCCGTTGCCGCGGACGCGGTTGCCGAGGAACGCCGGCTCGTGCAGCGGGGCGTCGATGCGGATGCCGTCCAGGGCGTTGTCGTGGATGTCGTTGGACTCCAGGACGATGTCGGTGGTCGCCTCCTGGTCGCCGCCGGCCAGGTTGTGCTGCCAGTAGCCGTACCGGCCGTTGTTGCTGATGCGGTTGCCGCGGAAGGCGTAGGGGCCGGGGGTGTTGCCGAGCGCGACCCCGTCGTGGACGTTGCCGTCGATGAGGCAGCCGGTGACGGTGCCGCCGCGCCCGCCGATGCTCGTGGTGCCCTGCGACGACACGTCGAACCCGGCCTGGTGGTTGCCGATCAGGGTGCAGGCGGTCACGAGCAGGCCGTCGGCGCCCCAGTCGGAGATGCCGAAGCGGTTGTCCTCGGCGTGGCAGGCGGTGATGCGGATGCCGCGCGGCGGGGTCCAGTAGTCCTGCTGGAGCTCCAGGAAGATGCCGTTGGTGCCGTTGCCGGTGGCGGTGCAGTCGGTGATCGCCAGCCGTTCGACCGGGCCCCAGCCGCCGACGCCGATGCCGAGGCCCGCGCCGCCCATCTGCTCGCCGGAGTCCTGCCGCCCGCACCGCTCGGCGAGCACGCCCTCCACGACCGTGTCCTGGAGGAAGTCGCAGCCGAACCCGGTCGCCGCCGTGTCGTGGATCCACAGGTCGCTGAACCGTCCCCGCAGCACGTACTGGAGGCCGAGCCCCTTGGCCAGGACCTCGTACTCCGGTGTCCGCACCCCCGAGCCGTCGATCTCGAAGTGCGCGAAGGTCACGTCGGCGATGTGCCGGTCCCGGCCGGCGCCGTGCTGCGCGGTGGTGAACCAGGCCAGCGGCACCGGGGTCGTCGGGGCGCCGGGGTTGCTCAGCTCGAAGCGGGTGGCGGCGCGCCCGGCGCCGACGAGGGAGACGCCGCTGCGCCACAGCACCGGCCGGTCCCGGATCGCGTAGCGGCCGGCGGGGACGTGGATGGTCCGGGGGCGGCCGTCGGCGGCGCAGGCATCGCCCAGCGCGTCCACCAGCTTCTGGAGCGCCGGCTGGTCGTTGGCGGCCCCGTCCCCGGCCAGGCCGTGGTCACGGGCGTCGACCGTCAGCGGCAGGTTCATACGGGCTCCTCCGGGGCGACGGGAACGGCGGGAAGCAGCGGAAAACGGCGGAAAACGGCGGAGGTGACGGCGGGCGGGGCGGACGGCAACGGGCCCGGCAGAGCCCTCACCGGCTCATCGCCTCCGTCTTCCGCCCGGGTACCAGCCTTCCCGGCGCCTCAATCACCCACCGCCCACCGAACGTCGGCCACCGGTCGCCACCCACCACCCACCGGTCGCCACCCGCCACCCGCCAGCCGCCAGCCGCCAGCCGCCAGCCGCCAGCCGCCAGCCGCCAGCGCCGAGATCAGCAGATCCCGCACCTCTCCACATTTATTCGGACATTTAGGGGGTTTCTCGGCGATTTCGAGGTAATAATCAGAACATGAGTACGGCAATATATGGACTGGCGGCTTCCTCCGAGCACGCGCTCAACATGACCGCGGCCTTCATCGGCGGGCTGGTGATCGCCGGTGCGCTGATCTGGGCGGTACGCGTCGGCATGCGGGTCATGGAGCAGGAGCTGGAACGCCCTCGTCCGGAAGAGCAGCCGAAACTCCCCGTCACCGGTCCCGTGCGCGAGGAACGGGAGATGCGGGAACCGGACGAGGTGCCTCTGGTGATGGACGGGAGCGGACGGCTCATGCCGTACCAGCTCCATCCGGCCAGCACCCGGCGCGGAAAGGACCAGCAGCGGCGCCGCTGGCTGCCGGGCTCCAGCGGATCCTTCGGAGGCGGCGGGCTGCCACCGGGGGTGTGACCTCCCGGCGCCCGGCCGCACGCGGTGGAGCAGCCCCGCCACCCACGGCGGGGCTGCTCCCGATCGTCCGGGAACATCTCCCGGGACATCTCCGGGGCATCTCCGGATCATCTCCTGGGAGACCCGTTCCGGAACGGGTTCCGTCAGCGCTGGGTGAGGGACTGGGGGAAGTCGGTGATGATCCCGTCGACGCCCAGGCCGGCCATCCTGCGCATCGCGCCGGGCTCGTCGACCGTCCACACGTTGATGTCCATGCCCAGCTCGTGCACGCGGTCGACCAGGGCCTGGTCGGTCACCGTGTACTGCGGGTTCACCTGGTCCGCCCACGTGCTCAGCCGGACGAGCTCCTCCTCGGTGGGACGCGTGGCGTCCAGGAAGCCGATCGGGACATCGGGCAGCAGCGCGTGGAACTCCTGGGCGTCGTCCACCTGGAAGGACTGGACGGCGAGCCGTCCGTGGGCCAGGGCGCGCTGGACGTAGCGCGGCTTGCCCAGCAGGTTCTCCGCGAAGTCGGTCGCGATGCCCGTGTAGTGGCCGCACGGGCTGATCTCCGCCAGCAGCCCGGTGCGGGTGTTCTTGACGCGCGCTATCACGTCGTCGACGGTCATCAGCGGTTCGCCGGCGTAGTCCTCGTGGAACCACGAACCGGCGTCCAGTCTGCGCAGCTCCGCCCAGGTGAAGTCGGAGACGCGGTATCCGGGACGGCCCGGGTACACCTCCTCGACGTCGGTGGTCCGCTCCATGGTGCAGTCGTGGAAGTTGACCAGTTTTCCGTCCTTCGTGCGCTGCACGTCGATCTCCACGAAGTCGGCCCGCTGATCGACGGCGAGCTCGACGGCGGCCGCGGTGTTCTCCGGCGCCATGCCCGAGGACCCGCGGTGCGCGATGACGTCCGGCCCCTCGGCGGCGTGCGCGGCCGTCGACGTCATCGCCAGGGCCAGACCGCTCAGCACGGCCACGACGACACCGGCGCACCTCTTGCCCACATGCTTCACTACAGCCTCCTGGAATGCGATGGCACCCTGATGGGCACCCTTGAGGCTGCCGAACGGTGGTTACGGGAAACCTGCCGCGGTCCGGCGGCGCACATACCAGCCAGTGGAGCGGACGGGTGAAACGGCCATCCGGGCCCGAAGGGGCGCTCCCCCGCAATCCCGGCTCTTCCCTACTCGACGAACCCGCTCGACGAACCCACCCGACGAACCACCCGACGAGCCCACCCGGAGAGTCCGCCCGGGAATCCACCCGAAGAGGCGCCCACAGAGGCGCACGGCGCGCACGTCACCAGGCCGGCCGGGCCGACACCCCTCCGTCCACCACCAGGTCGTGGCCCGTGACCCAGGACGCCAGCCGGGACGCGAGGAAGACGCAGGCGTCACCCACGTCCTCGGGCCGCCCCAGGCGTCCGGTGGGCGCCGCCCGCCGCCACCGCCGTACGCCCTCCGGCCACGCCTCGGCCAGGCCCTCGCGGTCGATCAGGCCGGGGGAGACGGTGTTGACGCGGATGCCCCACGGGCCGTACTCCAGGGCGGCCGAGCGGGCGTGCATGACGACCGCGGCCTTCGAGGCGCAGTAGGGGGCGTGGGCCGGGGCGGGGGCGCTCGCCTCGATGGAGGCGATGTGGGTGATGGTGCCGCCGCCCCCGTCGCGCATGACCTCCGCCGCCGCCTGGGTGCAGGCGAAGACGCTCGTCAGGTTGGTGTCGACGACCTCCCGCCACTGGGCGGCCGTCATCCCGGGCAGTTCGCGGACCGGCTGCACCCCGGCGTTGTTGACGAGCGCCGTCAGCCGGCCCCCGCCCCAGTCGGCGGCCTCGCGCACCAGGCGCCGGCAGGCGTCCTCGCCGGTGAGGTCGGCGCGCAGGACGACGGCCCGTCCGCCCAGCTCGCGGACGCGCGCGGCCACGTCGCGGGCCGCCTCCACCGCCGTACGGCAGTGCACGGCGACCGCCGCGCCTTCCTCGGCGAAGCGCAGCGCGATGCCCCGGCCGATGCCGCCGCCCGCGCCCGTGACGAGCGCGACCTGTCCGTCCAGCAGCTTCATGGGCACTCCCGGGAACGCGGGGACTCAGGGGCGGCACAGGGCGGCGATGCGCGCGGCCTGTGCCGGATAGCGTGCCGTGAGGACGGCCGCGTCGCCGTGCTCGTAGTCCTCGTAGGTGAAGCCGGGCGCCATCGTGCAGCCGAAGAACGTCCACGCGCCGCCCGCCACCACCCGCCCGCCCATCCAGGTGCGGGCGGGGACGGTGAGCTGCGGGTGCTGGCCGGACAGGACGTCCGGTCCCAGGACGGCCGTCCGGGACGATCCGTCGGGGGCGAGGAGCAGCAGCTCCAGCGGGTCGCCGAGGTAGAAGTGCCAGACCTCGTCGGTGGGCAGGCGGTGCAGGGCGGAGAAGTCGCCGCCGGTCAGGAGGACGACGATCGCCGTGCCCTCCGGGCGCCCGTCGGGGCGGTCCGGTCCGGCCCAGGTGCGGCGGAACAGGCCGCCCTCGCGTGGAAGCGGCTCCAGCCCGTAGTGCGCGACGAGGTCCTCAGGGGTCACCAAGGTCACCCGGGGAAGGCTACCTCCCGGTCGAGGAAGGCCAGTTGCGCCCGCTTCTCCGGCAGGTACACGTCGGGCAGGTCGACCTCGGGCAGGACGACCGCCGGGCCCGCGGTGAAGCCCTGCTTGACGAAGCGGGCGATCGCCTTCTCGTTGCGGACGTCCGGGTCGATCACGATGCGCGTGCGGTCCAGGGTCCGGAAGACGTACGCCGTGACGACGGCGATCAGGGCGGAGGTCCAGCCGGGACGCGCGCCGTCCGGACCGGCGGGGGCGAGCAGCAGGTGGACGCCGATGTCGCCGGGGCGGACCTCGTAGCACTCGCCGACGCGGTCGGCGTCCGGCTCGTAGGTCTGGAGCAGCGCGGCCGGTTCGCCGTCCCTCACCAGCAGGAGGGCGTGGTGGGTGTCGAGCGTGTCCATGTGGGCGTAGATCCCGGCGACCTGGTCGCGGGTCAGGCCGTTCATGCCCCAGAAGGAGGCCCTCTCCTCGCTCACCCAGCGGTGCACGACACCGGCGTCGCGCTCGGCGTCGAGGGGCAGGACCCGGAAGGTGCCGAAGCCTTCGATCTCCTGTTCGTGGACGGGTGTGCGGGAGGCGTACGGGTCGGGCGGGCCGGACAGGTCAGACATCGGTCTCCTCGGTCTCCTTGTGCAGTCGGGTGAAGTCGGTGATCACGGGGACGAGGTCGCCCCGCAGCCACAGGGGGAGCTGGTCGCGGTGGTGCGGTGAGCCGGGGACGCCCGAGGCGCCGAAGGGGACCACCCAGCGGCTGTCCTCGCGGCGGGCCAGGTCCCAGACGTAGCGGGCGGCCGGGCCGCGCGCGGCGAGGTCGGTGACGCCCGGCACTGCGGAGGTGCACAGCACGCAGTCGTGGTCGCCGGACAGGCCCGGTTCGTCGTACGTCACGTCGGCGAGCGCCCGCCAGGGGGCGAGGCGGTGGGTGTCGCCCCAGGTGCCGGAGGCGCCAGAGGTACCGGAGGGGCCAGAGGCGCCAGAGGTGCCAGAGGTGCCAGAGGCGCCAGAGGCGCCGGAAGTACCAGCGGCGTTGGAAGTGCCGGACGGCGGGCCCCCCGCGGCCACCTCCTCCAGGGCCGCGCGGACCTCGGTCGCGCGGTCGACGCCGTACAGCTCCGGCGCGCGCAGGAGGTGTTCCAGGGCGTAGCCGATGCGCGGGCGCAGGGCCAGCCAGGGCTGGAAGACCTCCGGGTAGGCGGGCGGGGCGGTCAGCGCGGCGAACGCCGGGTGGGCGGCGAGACGGCGTACGACGGCACTGCGCACGGCCGCGTAGAGCGCCGCGTCGGTGCTGCCGGCGTCCATGTGCCGGTCCCAGCGCAGGAGGCGGTCGCGGAGGGCGGCGGCCCGGGGGGTCAGGCCGTCGAGGGCGGCGAGGCGGTCCAGGAGGGGGGCGGCGGAGGCGAGGTGGGTGTCGGTGTGGATCGCGGGCATGGCGTCGGCCGACCAGCGGTCCCGGCCCGCGAGCAGCGCGGCGATGCGGTCGGCGCGGTGCGGCGGGGCGAACTCGACGCCGAGGGGGGCGGCGAGGCCGCGCTGGTTGGCCATCACCGCGACACCGTCGGTCAGCCCGCCGCGGGGCGTCTCGTGCCAGCCGCGCCACTCGTGGCCGGGCTCCCACGCGGGCACCACCCGCAGCCCGTTGGCGGCGGCGCGCACCGGCACCCGGCCCGCGACCCGGTGCAGCAGCCCGCCCTCGGTGTCGGCGGCCTGCACCACGTTGACCGGCTCGGCCCACGCGTCCAGGGCGCGGTCCACGTCGGCGACCCGGCGGGCCCGCAGCAGCGGCAGCAGGGCGCCGAAGCCGAGGTCGGCGGTGACGCGGGGCGGGTGGCGCAGGCTGATGGCGACGGGCGTGCCAGAGATACCAGAGATGTCGGTGTTACCGGCGGGGGCGCCGGACGGGTCCGGCAGGACGCCGCCGTCGTCGAGCCCCTCGGGGCCGCCGATGATCACCGGCCCCCGGGCGGTCTCGATCACCTCCACCTCGGCCGGTTCCTCCCCGGCGACCTCGATGGTCTCGGTGTGGCGGGCGGCGCGGTGCCAGACGCCGTCGGGGCCGAGGGCCTCGACGCCGGCGCCGGTGCGGCGCAGCCGTTCCCGGTACAGGTCCTGGTAGTCGGCCATGGCGTTGGTGATGGCCCAGGCGACGGTGCCGGTGTGGCCGAAGTGGGCGATGCCGGGGACGCCGGGCACGGCCAGGCCGACCACGTCGAACTCGGGGCAGGACAGGTGGATCTGCTGGTAGACGCCGGGGTCCTCGATGAAGCGGTGCGGGTCGCCGGCGATGACGGCCTGCCCGGTGACGGTGCGCTCCCCGGCGACCAGCCAGCCGTTGCTGCCCGCGGTGCCGGGGCCGTCGGTGGCGAACAGGGCGACGGCGTCGGCGCCGAGATGCCCGGCGAGGTGCTCGCGCCACAGCTTGGCCGGGAAGCCGGCGAAGAGGATGTGGGTGGACAGCCAGACGGCGAGCGGCGTCCAGGGCTCCCAGCGGCCGATGGGGGTACCTCCCTGCCCGAGCGAAGCCGAGAGCTCGGGGGAGAGGCCGGTGCGCGCGAACTCGCCCGTGGCCGCGGCCCCTTCCGCCAGGCCGTCGTTCACGCCGTCGACGTAGGCCCGCACCCAGTCGGCGGTCTCCGGGTCCTTCTCCGCCAGGGCGGTGAAGCAGCGGCGGGCGGTGTCGGCGAGGCGGGCGCGGCGGGCGAACCGGTCCCAGGGCAGGGACCCGGCTCCGAGGAAGGAGGCGGAGGTGCCCTGCGCGCGGTGCCGCTCGACCTCCAGCTGCCAGGCCCGGTCGAGGGCGGTGACGCGGCCCTGGACACGGGCGAGTTCGCGCGCGCTCGTGGCGCGCAGGTGCGGGATGCCCCAGGCATCGCGGAATATCTCGGCGCCCACCCTGTGCCCCTACTTCCCTTTAGGTTAGCCTTGCCTAATTCTTGACTCGAACTGGTGGCGGAATCGTACGCGAAGGGTGAAGGGGCCATGGGGCAGGGGCGGGGTTGGGAAGGCGCGGTCCTCAAGCTGCTGCGCGCGAAGGACTTCACGTGCACGGTGACCGGCGCCGAGGACGTCACGGCCGACTACCGGCGGCTGCACCTGACCGACGGCGGCCTGCTGGCCGCGACCGGCGTCCACCCGACCATGTGGGTGCGGCTGTGGTTCGACAACGCCGGCAAGCCGCACCAGCGGGCCTACACGCTGGTCGACCCCGACCCGGCGGCCGGCACCTTCAGTCTGGAGTTCGCCCTGCACGAGGGGTGCGCCAGTGACTGGGCGCGGGCCGCGAAGCCCGGCGACACCGTCGAGGCCACCGTCCAGGGCACCGGCTTCCAGTACCCCGACCCCGCGCCCTCCCACGTCTTCGCCGTCGCCGACCCGGCCTCCCTGCCCGCGCTCGACTCCCTGCTGGCGGCGCTGGGGCAGGCCCCGGCCACCCTCTGGTTCGAGGGCGCCCCCGACGGCCTGCCCTTCCGTCACACCCCCGGCCGGCACGACCTGCGCCCGGTCCCCCGCCGCGACGCCGGCGCCCACCTGGTGGAACGGGTGAGGGCGGAGCTGCCCGGCCTGCTCGCGGCGACGCCCGACCCGTACGTCTGGATCGCCTGCGACACGGTGACGACCCGGGCCCTGGCCTCGTACGTCCGCAAGGAGCTGGGCCTGCCCAAGCAGCGGGTGAACGCGCTCGGGTACTGGCGCGCCGCCTGACGCGCGCACCCCCGCCGTCCCGCGTATCCCCGCCGCCCCACGCGCCCCCGCCGCCCCGCAGAATCCCGTCACCCAGCGCACCCCGCCGCCCACGGAATCCCATCACCCCGCGGAGCCCCTCACCCGAGCGGCCCACCCCGAAAAGCGGGCCGCTCGCGCAGGCGCCCAGCATGGACCATGACCGAGCCACCGAGCGGCTCCCCGTGGGGTCCGGAGTACGACGACCGCAGGGTCCACGCCCGCCACGCGCCCGCCGCCGGGCCGCCCGGAGGGCCGGCCGGAGGGCACGAGCCCGAGCCGCCCTTCGAGGGGCCGCTGCACCTGCTGGCGCGGACCGCCTGGCAGACCGTGCTGCTCACCGGCGCCGCCTCCCTCGTCCTGGGCGTCCTGGTCCTGATCCGGCCGGGCGCGTCCCTGCTGGCCGCCGGCGTGCTGTTCGGCCTCTACCTCCTGATCAGCGGCGTCCTCCAGCTCGCCGCCGCCTTCGGCACGCACCGGACGACCTCCCTGCGCGTCCTGGCGTTCGTCAGCGGCGCGGTCTCCGTCCTGCTGGGCCTGTTCTGCTTCCGCGGCCCCCTGCGGTCGGTGCTGCTGCTCGCCCTGTGGATCGGCGTCGGCTGGCTGTTCCGCGGCATCACCCAGACCGTCGCCGCCGCCCACGACCCCGGGACACCCGCCCGCGGCTGGCAGATCTTCCTCGGCGTCGTCACCGCCCTCGCCGGCGTCGTCCTGATCGTCTCGCCGTTCGAGTCGGCCGCCGCCCTCACCGTGGCCGCCGGCTGCTGGCTCGTGGCCGTCGGCGTGGCCGAGACCGTCACCGCCCTGCGGATCCGCAGCCGCGCCCGGCAGGCGCCCCGCTCGCTGTGAACCGCGTACGCCCCGCACCCCGCCCCTACGCCGAGCGAGCGGTTCCCGCCCCCGGCGGGAGGGGCCGCGTACGCCCGGCGGGGACACGACCCGGCATGAGCCCCGTACCGCGGACAGCCCGCCGCACCGCGCGCCGGCACCTGTGGCCGCGGGTGCTCGTCCTGCTGCTCGCCCTGCTGGTACCGGGCGCGCACGCCCAGGCGCAGGCGCAGGCGGTGCCGGGCGCCGTCCTGCCGGGCGAGAGCGGCGCCCCGGCCACCGAGTACGACGTCCTCGACACCGCCCTGCGGCTCCCCGCCCGCACCGGCCGGCGCACCGCCGCACCCCTGCGCCCCGCACCCGCTCCCCTCCCCCGCCCCCCGCACGGCGCACACCGCCCCGCACCCGCACCCGCGCCGCCCGGCCCGCCGCCCTCCCCGCGCTCCTTGCGTTCCGTGGTCCTGCGCTGCTGACCCGAACCGCCCCACCGGGCCCGTCAGCCCCGCAGTCACCGCACGGAACGAGGAGACAGAGGAGACACACGCCATGCTCAAGGACCCCTACGCCGTCCTGCACGCCCTCCTGCGCGCCGAGGCCGCCCGCAGCACGCCCAAGCCGGGCACCGCGCCCCGGCAGGGACAGGACCAGCGGCCCGCGCAGCGCCCGGCGACCGGACGGGAGCGCACCTGACCGCCGGGGCGGCCCCGCGGCGGAAGCACACCCGGCCGCCGGGACCGCCCCTTTCGGGCGAACCGGACGCGCAGCCCCGCGACCGGCTCCGAGAACACCACGGAGGCGGCTCGGAGCCGCCTCCGAGGCGGCGCGAAGCCGGCACGGCCCGAGGACCAGACGGTCGGGGCGGCGTCGGCCGGACCGCCGGCCCCAGCCACTCACATCAACCACTAGCTCCCGCTTCGCCCCTGTTTATGGCGTCTTTTTCGGCGTCGCACTGCGTCGCCATGGCTGCGCCCGGAACGTCTGGGCCGGTAGGCTTTCCGTGTGATCTTCAAGCGCATCGGAAACGGCCGGCCGTACCCCGACCACGGCCGGGAAAGCACCCGGCAGTGGGCGGACGTCGCGCCGCGCCCGGTCCGCCTCGATCAGCTCGTGACCACCAAACAGCAGCTCGACCTGGAGACCCTCCTCGCCGAGGACTCGACCTTCTACGGCGACCTCTTCGCGCACGTCGTGAAGTGGCAGGGCGACCTGTACCTGGAGGACGGCCTCCACCGCGCCGTCCGCGCGGCGCTCCAGCAGCGGCAGGTGCTGCACGCGAGAGTCCTCGAACTCGACTGACCGAGCGCCCGGATTGACCCTTCCGGGTTGGATTGTCCCGAACTGAACGCATCAAATGATCATCCGGTAGGCACGGCCGCCTCGGCGCACTACGCTGCGGCCATGAGCATGCTGACTCCCCCCGGCATGGGCGGACCGTACCGGATCACGGGGGACAAGTACCCGCGGATGCGGCCTCCCCGGCGGCGCGGCAGGCTCGCCTTCCTCGCCACCGCCTGCGCCGTCGCCCTCGGCCTGCTCGGCTGGGGCACGTTGCAGCTCATCGACGTGTTCACCGGCGGCGGGAACCCCGCCTCGGCGGCCGGTGCCAAGACCATCTGCTCGCCCCGGGCGAGCGCCTCGCCCCGCGCCGTGGCGCCGCCCGAACCGGGCCGGATCACCGTCAACGTGCTCAACGCGACGACCCGCGGCGGCCTCGCCAAGAAGACCGCGGACGAGCTGAAGAAGCGCGGCTTCCGCATCGGCGAGGTGGGCAACGCGCCCAAGGAGTACGACAAGAAGGTCAAGGGCGCCGGCCTCCTGCTGGGCCCCGCCTCCGCCCTGAAGACCTCGCTGCCGGTGCTCGCCACCCAGCTCCCCGCCGCCGAGCGCCGCACCGACGCCGCCCGTGGCGGCGCCGCCGTCGACCTGATCATCGGGGACGCCTTCAAGGAGCTGTCGCCGGAGGCGGACGCCGACCGGGCCCTGGCCGCACTGGCCCAGCCCCGGCAGGAGCCCGCCAAGGAGAAGGAGAAGGAGAAGCGGGACTGCTGAGCAGCCGCCCCGGGCGCGCCGGAAAACGCGGTCAGACGGACCCGTACATCCGGTCGCCCGCGTCGCCCAGGCCCGGCACGATGTAGCCGTTGTCGTCGAGACGCTCGTCGACCGAGGCCGTCACCACCGTCACCGGCGTGCCGGCCAGGTCGCGCTCCATGGTCGCGACGCCCTCGGGGGCGGCGAGCAGCACCACGGCGGTCACGTCGTCGGCGCCGCGCCGGATCAGCTCCTGGATCGCGGCGACGAGCGTGCCGCCGGTGGCCAGCATCGGGTCCAGCACGTACACCTGGCGCCCGGAGAGGTCCTCCGGCATCCGGGTGGCGTACGTGGAGGCCTGGAGCGTCTCCTCGTTGCGGATCATGCCGAGGAAGCCCACCTCGGCGGTCGGCAGCAGCCGGACCATGCCGTCCAGCATGCCGAGGCCGGCCCGCAGGATCGGCACCACCAGCGGACGCGGGTGGGAGAGCTTGACCCCGGTGGTGCGGGCGACCGGCGTCTGGATGTCGACCTGCTCGGTGCGCACGTCACGCGTGGCCTCGTAGGCGAGCAGGGTGACCAGCTCGTCGGCGAGACGGCGGAAGGTCGCGGAGTCGGTGCGCCGGTCGCGCAGCGTGGTGAGCTTGTGGGCGACCAGGGGGTGGTCGACGACGTGGAGACGCATGCCCACCACAGTAACCGGGCGTGAAGGGCCCGGCGTCCCCGCGCCGGGCAAGCCCCCGGTCGGCATGTCACCCGCTCGCTGGCGTCAAACCGTCCGTCCGGGGGAAGGTGGGAGGGACGGACACGGGGTGGTGAGACTGTGCCTGACCGGAAAATCCGCGACACGCCGTCCCCGGACGGCCGGCCCGAGACGGACGCCGAGAGCCGGACGGATGCCGAACGCCGTCGGCGCCGGGCCCAGTTCCTGCGCGAACTGGCCGAGGCCCGGGCGCTGCGCGCCCGCGTCCAGCCGCGCCGCGCCAAGGCCGCCCGGCTGCGCCGCGCGATGCGCATGCGCACCTTCCGCTGGTAGCCCCGGACTCCACGGGGCCGGACTCCACGGGGCCGGACTCCACGGGGCCGGTCTCCACGGGGCCGGTCTCCGCGGGGCCGGTCTCCGCGGGGCCGGACGGGGAAGATCGCGCGGCGCGCGGGCACCGGTCCGCACGGGGTGCACGGCGACCGCGGAAGTCCGCGTACGATCCGCAAGTGGCGGCACCGAGTGCGCCGGTGGCCCCCTCCCGGAGGGGTCCGCCGAGGCGCACCCGTTGATGCCCTCGGACTCGCGGCCGGAACGGCCGGGCACAGGGAGCCGAAGACGTCCCCTGAACGCCCTGTTTCTGTCACGATTCCGAGTGGGTGGGGCTCGGAGCTCGCTCTCCCCACCCGCAACCTCCGCCGGGGGGACCTCCAACCGGCACGCCTATGACCAGTGGGAGAGTCACGGTGTACTTCGCCGCACTGCTCGCGCGCACCGAAGACGGGTGGGAAGCGAGCGACACAGAGCTCGACGATGTGGAAACCCTGTCGGATCTGGCCGACCTGGCCCGGGAAGCCTCTCCCGACGAGGACACGGTGCTGGTGCTCATCGAGCAGGAGGGCGCCTGGTTCGGCGTCGTCCGCGTCGACGGCGAGGACGACCCTCGCATCTACGTCTCGGACGCCTCCGCCGCCGCCCGCAGCAGCTACGGCGAGCTCCTCCTCACCGACGAGCTGCTCGGCCGGGAGCCCGGGGACGGCGCTCCCGACCTGGACGCCTTGGACCTCGACGGCACCGAGGACGGTGAACCGGAGGACGACGCCGACGCGGCGGAACCCCCCGCCGCGGCCGAGTCCACCGTGCCGCACGGCCCGGTCGGCGACGCCGAGATCCTGGAGGACCTCGGCGTGAGCGAGAAGGAGCTGCGCTCGCTGACCGAGGACGCGCTCACCGAGATCGCCGAGGCCCTGGGCGCCTCGGAGACGCTGGAGACCGTCCGCTGACCGCACCGACCGCACCAACCGAAGAACCCGGAGGGCCCGAAGAACCCGGAGGGCCCGGAGAACCCGGAGGGTCCGGAGATTCCGGAGGAACCGGCGGCACCGGCGGACCGGCGCCGGACCCGGTACGCGACCGCTGGCGGGCCGCGATGCGGCTCGCCCTGGACGAGGCCGGGCGGGCGGCCCGGGGCGGTGACGTTCCCGTCGGCGCCGTCGTGCTGTCCGCGGACGGCACGACCGTGCTCGCCGCCGGCCACAACGAACGCGAGGCCACCGGCGACCCGACGGCGCACGCCGAGGTCCTCGCCATCCGGCGGGCCGCCGACCGGCTCGGCGAGTGGCGGCTCGCCGGCTGCACCCTCGTCGTCACGCTGGAGCCCTGCACGATGTGCGCGGGCGCGATCGTGCAGTCCCGCGTGGACCGGGTGGTCTACGGCGCCCGGGACGAGAAGGCGGGCGCGGCCGGCTCCCTGTGGGACGTCGTACGGGACCGGCGGCTCAACCACCGGCCCGAGGTGATCGAGGGCGTGCTCGCCGGGGAGTGCGCCGCCCTCCTCACCGACTTCTTCCGCACCCGCTGAAGACCGCCCGCACTGAAAACCGCCCGCGCTCGGAGAGCGAGCACACCGGATACCGATTTCAAACCGAGGGCCACCTTGCGGTAGGGTCTCCCTCGGTAGCGTGTCCGAGCGGCCGAAGGAGCTCGCCTCGAAAGCGAGTGTGGCGCAAGTCACCGAGGGTTCAAATCCCTCCGCTACCGCTGACAACACCCCCTGACCGTGGCGACACGGTCAGGGGGTGTTCTGCTTGCCACCGACGTTCCACCGGTGTCCCACCGGCGCCGTCTCGGGACTGTCCCGGAGCCATCCTGGGACCGCCCGTCCCAGGAACGGGCTTCCCCGGAGGAAACCGCCCTGGTGAGGGGCTTTCACGCGGGTCACTGTGGAGTCAGTTCCGCTCGACCGAGCGGAGGCGGCCGAACCGCCGTCGCCCCAGTGAGACCTGAGACCAAGGAGTGTCATCCATGAGCGCGATCACCCACGCCGAGGCCCTCGCCCGTGTCGGGGCGGGCCTCGCCAAGGCGGACGAGATCGGTGTGGCGATGAACATCGCGATCGTCGACGCCGGGGGTCACCTGCTCCAGTTCTCCCGGCAGGACGGCGCCTGGCTCGGCTCCGTCGACATCGCGGTGAGGAAGGCCAGGACCGCGGCGCTGTTCCGCATGCCGACCTCCGCCATCGGCGAGATCTCCCAGCCGGGCGGCCCGGTGTACGGCATCGAGCACAGCAACGGCGGCCTGGTCACCTTCGGCGGCGGTCTGCCGATCACCGACGAGGACGGCGACGTCGTCGGCGCCGTCGGCGTCTCCGGCGGCGACGTCGGCCAGGACACCGCGGTGGCCGAGGCGGTCGCCGGCGCGAAGGTGACCGCGCACGCCTGACACCGGCTCCGCGCGCCTGACACCGGCTCCGCGCGCCGACGGGCGGAGGGCCCCGCGGCGGCCCCGGAGGACCCGGACGGGGCCCGGACGGCCCGGACGGCCCGGAGGACCCTCAGGACCCTGAGGACCCTGAGGACCCTGAGGACCCGAACAGCCCGTGACGCATAATTGCGCCCATGGGCTCTGCTGCTCAAGGGCATCTCGTACTGGGGGAGTTCCTCAAGGCCAAGAGGGCCGGTGTGTCGCCCGAGGACGTGGGCCTGCCGGACAGCGGACGGCCCCGGCGGGTCCCGGGGCTGCGCCGCGAGGAGGTCGCCCAGCTGGCGGACGTCAGCGTCGACTACTACACGCGCCTGGAACAGGGCCGTACGACGCAGGCGTCCGACGCGGTGCTCAGCGGCATCGCCAAGGCCCTGAGGCTCACCCCGGCGGAGTGGGAGTACCTGCGCCTGTGCGCACGCGCGCCCGTCCGGCCCGTGAGCCCGCCACCGGCTGACTCCGTCTCACCCGCCACACAGGCGCTGCTGGACAGCATGGTCCGGGTGCCGGCGGTGGTGCTCGGCCGGCGGATGGACGTCATCGGGTGGAACGCCATGGGCTCCGCGCTGTTCACCGACCTCTCGCGGATCGAGCCCCGGCACCGCAACCTGGCCCGGATGGTCTTCCTGGAGCCGCGGGTCCGCGCGCTGTACCCGGACTGGAGGGACGTGGCCGGCGGCTTCGTCGAACGCCTGCGGATGGACGCCACCCGCTACCCCGACGACCCTCGGCTGCACGCCCTGGTCGACGAGTTGTCCGAGCGCGACCCCGATTTCCGGCACTGGTGGGCGCGGCACGCCGTGCGAGGGGTGACCTCGGGCCGTAAGCGCGTCCGCCATCCCGTCGCGGGCGAGCTCACCCTGGACTGGCAGGCCCTGCGGATCACGGCGGCCCCGGAACAGACGATCATCGTGCACACGGCGGCGGAGGACACCGGCACCCGGCGGGGGTTCGAGGCCCTCGCACAGTGGGCGGACCACCTGGCCGCGTCCGCGCGGACGGCCGGCTGACCCCGTCCTCCGGCCGGGCGGGAACGGGGGGGGCGGGGCCGGGGCGAGGAGCAGGGCCCACGCGCTCACCGGTCCTCGAAGACGACGCGGAGGACGACGTGAAGTTACACTCACCGCCGGCACCAGGAGGCCCGCGGGGGCACGTCAGTCACAGGGGAGGCCGCCAGTGGCGGTGAACGCCAAGAAGATCGCCGTCTTCGTGCTCGTGGTCTTCGTGCTCTACGTGATCATCACGGACCCGGCCAAGGCGGCCGACTACGTCCAGATAGGCTTCGAGGGCATATCCGACGCCGCCAAGGCCATCGGCGACTTCATGACCTGGGTCGCCAACGGAGGAAAGTGATGATCCGCCACCTGGTCCTGTTCAAGCTCAACGAGGGCGTCGAGCGCGACGACCCGCGCGTCGTCGAGGGGGTCGCGGCCTTCCGGGCCCTGGGCGACCAGATCGAGGAGCTCCGCTTCTGGGAGTGCGGCTGGAACATCAGCGACCGGCCCATCGCCCACGACTTCGCGATCAACTCGGCAGTGGACGACGCCGACGCCCTCAAGCGCTACCTGGAGCACCCGGCCCACCAGGCGGGCGTCGCGCTGTGGCGGGAGTTCGCCACCTGGGTGATCGCCGACTACGAGTTCTGAGCCTCCTCCGCACCGAGCCCTCCGCCATTCCGGCGGGGGGCTTTCGCGTGTCTTATGCCCAAACTTGCCCCTCAACACGGTGTTATGGGGTGCTTGCACACAGTGGACATGTCTTGTGATGCTATGACCGCTTTTGATGGATGAGTTGATGGATCACGAGGTGGAGTTGACCGTGTCGGCCAGTACTGCGCCTCAAGCACCGTCCCAGGAAGCACCCGTCGGCCGGGCCGCGCCGCAGCGCAGCCGGGGCGCCGACACCCGGGCCCTGACCCAGGTGCTCTTCGCCCAGCTCAAGGAGCTGACGCCAGGCACGCCGGAGCACGACCGGGTGCGCGGGGCGCTGATCGAGGCCAACCTGCCACTGGTGCGCTACGCCGCCGCCCGCTTCCGCTCCCGCAACGAGCCGATGGAGGACGTCGTCCAGGTCGGCACCATCGGCCTCATCAACGCCATCGACCGCTTCGACCCGGACCGGGGCGTGCAGTTCCCGACGTTCGCGATGCCGACCGTGGTCGGTGAGATCAAGCGGTACTTCCGCGACAACGTGCGCACCGTCCACGTACCGCGCCGGCTGCACGAGCTGTGGGTACAGGTCAACAGCGCGACCGAGGACCTGACCACCGCCTTCGGGCGCTCCCCGACGACCGCCGAGATCGCCGAGCGGCTGCGCATCAGCGAGGAGGAGGTGCTGTCCTGCATCGAGGCCGGACGCTCGTACCACGCCACCTCCCTGGAGGCCGCGCAGGAGGGCGACGGGCTGCCGGGGCTGCTCGACCGGCTCGGATACGAGGATCCCGCGCTGGACGGCGTCGAGCACCGCGACCTGGTCCGCCACCTCCTCGTCCAGCTCCCGGAGCGGGAGCAGCGCATCCTGCTGCTGCGCTACTACAGCAACCTCACCCAGTCGCAGATCAGCGCGGAACTCGGCGTCTCCCAGATGCACGTCTCGCGGCTGCTGGCACGCAGCTTCCAGCGGCTGAGGACCGCCAACCGGATCGACGCGTAGGCGGCGCCCCCCGGCACGGGACCGAAGGAGCGGGGCCGGAGAAGCAGCGCTGGAGAAGCAGGCCCGGGGAAGCAGGCCCGGAGAAGCAGCGCTGGAGAAGCAGGCCCGGGGAAGCAGAACCGGGGAAGCAGGCCCGGGGAAGCGGAACCGAAGAGACGATCGAGGCGTAACCGGTACGAGCGAATCGCTCACCAGGGCGGATGCCGACAGTTTCGCACCGAAAACCCGTCAGACCCCCTGTTTCCAGGGCCGATTCAGGTCTCGCATGTCGACAAGTCACTACAGCGCGTTGCCGACATGTGACATTCTGCGGGAAGCGCGTTTGCCGGAGCCCCGGCTCCGGTATTCAGGTGAAGGCTGCGTTCCCGAGGGGGGAGCGTTCCGCCGCGACCGTCCCGCGACCCAAAGGGGGTGGCATGTCCGCAGACCAGGGCAGCTCGAAGGTGCTCACGCTCCCGGAGAGCGAGACCGCGCCCGACGCGCTCGACGCGCTCGGCCCCATCGACGACGTCACGGGCCTTCAGGCGCCGGCCCCGGCCGCCCCGGCCCCGGAGGCCATCGACACCCGCACCCTGTCCCGCTCCCTGTTCCTGCGGCTCGCCGCCCTCGACGAGGACAGCCCGGAGCGCGCCTACGTCCGGGACACCCTGATCGAGCTCAACCTCCCGCTGGTGCGCTACGCCGCCGCCCGCTTCCGCTCGCGCAACGAGCCGATGGAGGACATCGTCCAGGTCGGCACCATCGGCCTGATCAAGGCGATCGACCGGTTCGACTGCGAGCGGGGCGTGGAGTTCCCGACGTTCGCCATGCCGACCGTGGTCGGCGAGATCAAGCGGTTCTTCCGCGACACCTCCTGGTCGGTGCGGGTGCCGCGCCGCCTCCAGGAGCTGCGCCTGGCGCTGACCAAGGCCAGCGACGAGCTGTCCCAGAAGCTGGACCGCTCCCCGACCGTCGCCGAGCTGGCCGCCGTGCTGGGCGTGTCCGAGGAGGACGTGGTCGACGGGCTCGCGGTGGGCAACGCCTACACCGCCTCCTCGCTGGACTCCCCGGCCCCGGAGGACGACGGCGGCGAGGGTTCGCTCGCGGACCGGCTGGGCTACGAGGACACGGCCCTGGAGGGCGTGGAGTACCGCGAGTCCCTCAAGCCGCTGCTGGCCAAGCTTCCGCCGCGCGAGCGGCGGATCATCATGCTGCGCTTCTTCGCCAACATGACCCAGTCCCAGATCGGCGAGGAGGTCGGCATCTCGCAGATGCACGTCTCCCGGCTGCTGACCCGCACGCTGGCGCAGCTGCGCGAGGGGCTCATCTCCGACTGAGGACCACGGGACAGAGGCAGGAGCATGCCTGAAGAGCAGGCGTAAAGAGCACACGTAAGAGACGATCCGCCGCCGCGGGGCCCCGACGGGCACCGCGGCGGCGATCGTCTGTCCGGGGCGGGCGCGCCGGCCCGCCGTCGCGCGTTACGCCAGCGCCAGCCAGGCCACGGCCGCGACGACCACCACGGCGACCACGACACCGACGATCAGGCCGATGCGGGGCCCGGCCGGGGCGGCGGCCTGCCGGGACTGGGCGGGGGCGCCCTCGTCGACGAACGCGCGGAACATCTGGGTGCTGCCAGCGGGGTCGTAATTGCCCTGGGGGCCCTGGTTGTTAGCCATGGCCCGAGACCCTAGCGAATGAGCGGGTACTGCCCAAGCCCGGGGCGGGCGGCCCGGCCGGCGCGACCGCACCCGCCCTCACCTGCACATTTACGGTCGCAATACTTGCCTTTGCCAAGTTTTTATGCCGGATCCCCTCGGTTTGTTTGCCTGTAGCAACCAATCACTCATATGGTTGCCCTAAGCAATGAACCCGGGAGGTGTGAATGGCCGGGAAGGCGCAGTACGAGGACCTGATCCGTCAGTTCAGTGCCTTCGGCGCCGTGAAGCGGGAGCTCGGCCGCATCCTGCCGTCCGACTGCCCCAGCGGATCCGCCGCCGTCCTGACGTTGCTCGGCCGCCACGGCGACATGCGCATGAGCAAGCTCGCGGAGCTGCTCGCCGTGGACATGTCGGTCACGAGCCGCCACGTCGCGCACGTCGTCGAGCGGGGCTGGATCGAACGCTCACCGGATCCCGCCGACAAGCGCTCGCGCATCCTGCGCCTCACGCCCGAGGGCGCCGCGCAGCTCGACGCGCTGTCCGAGCGGACCACCCAGCTGCTCGCCCACCGCCTGAGCGACTGGACCGACGAGGAGGTCGGCCAGCTCGCCCGCCTCATGGCGCGGCTCAGGGCGAGTTTCGACGACTGCCGGTTCACGCCGAACCGGGCCGCCACACCACCCGTGGCCGATCAGTCCACCCGTACACCCGCGATCACCACGTAAGAAAAGGAAGTCCATGGCAACGACCACACCAGCCGGTGTGCGGGCTCATGCCAAGCACGGGGGAGGCTCCTCCTCGGACGCCCCGATGACGCACCGGCAGATCATGGAGGCGCTCTCCGGGCTGCTGCTCGGCATGTTCGCCGCCATCCTGTCCTCGACCATCGTCTCCAACGCCCTGCCCGAGATCATCGGTGACCTCGGCGGCGGCCAGAGCGCGTACACCTGGGTCGTGACCGCATCGCTGCTGGCGATGACGGCCTCGACTCCCCTGTGGGGCAAGCTCGCCGACCTGGTCAGCAAGAAGGCCCTGGTCCAGATAGCCCTCTGCGTCTACGTCGTCGGCTCCGTCGTCGCCGGCCTGTCGCAGAACCCGGGCATGCTGATCACCGCGCGTGCCATCCAGGGTCTGGGCGCGGGCGGTCTGTCCGCCCTGGCGCAGATCATCATGGCGGCGATGATCTCCCCGCGTGAGCGCGGGCGCTACTCCGGCTACCTGGGCGCGACCTTCGCGGTCGCGACCGTCGGCGGTCCGCTGCTCGGCGGCGTCATCACCGACACGAGCTGGCTCGGCTGGCGCTGGTGCCTGTACGTGGGTGTGCCGTTCGCGCTGATCGCGCTGGTGGTGCTGCAGAAGACGCTGCACCTGCCGGTGGTCAAGCGCAAGGTCAAGGTCGACTGGGCCGGTGCCTTCTTCATCACCGCGGCCGTCTGCCTGCTGCTGGTCTGGGTCACCTTCGCGGACGACAAGTACGACTGGATGTCCTGGCAGACGGGCGTCATGGTCGGCGGCGCGATCGTGCTGACCGCGATCTTCGTCTTCGTCGAGTCGAAGGCCAGCGAGCCGATCATCCCGCTGCGCCTGTTCGGGAACCGCACCATCGCCCTGGCGTCCCTCGCCTCGCTGTTCGTCGGTATCGCGATGTTCGCGGGCACCGTCTACTTCAGCCAGTACTTCCAGCTCGCCCGGGACAAGTCCCCGACCATGTCGGGCGTCATGACGATCCCGATGATCGGCGGTCTGTTCATCTCCTCCACGGTCTCCGGTCAGATCATCACCAAGACCGGCAAGTGGAAGGGCTGGCTGCTGGCCGGCGGCGTGCTGCTGACGGCGGGCCTGGGCCTGCTGGGCACCATGCGCTACGACACCCCGTACTGGCACCTCGCGATCTACATGGCGCTGATGGGCCTCGGTGTCGGCATGATGATGCAGAACCTCGTGCTCTGCACCCAGAACCAGGTGGCCCCGCGCGACCTGGGTGCCGCCTCCTCCGTCGTGACCTTCTTCCGGTCCCTCGGCGGTGCGGTGGGCGTCTCGGTGCTCGGCTCCGTGATGTCGACCCGCATCAGCCACTACGCCCAGGACACCATCGGGCAGCTCAAGCCCGAGGAGCAGATGGCGGCCGGCAAGGCCATGGGCTCCGGCCAGATCCCGGACATGGACCTGCTGCCCGCGCCGATCCGCACCTGGCTGGAGAGCGCCTACGGGCACGGCATCGGCGACATCTTCCTCTACGTCGCTCCCATCGCGTTGCTGGCGTTCCTCGTGACGCTGTTCATCAAGGAGGTCCCGTTGCGTACGTCGGGTGCACTCGCCCAGTCCGGCCAGGCCGCCTCGCAGACCGCCTCCCCGGCGGCTCCGGCCCCGGCCGAGGCCACCGGCCGGCGTGAGCCGGCCACCGCCGGCCAGGCACCGGCCGCCCCGGCCGGCGACAACGGTGCCGCGACCGACACCGGCACGCAGAAGCTCGCCGCCGTCGCCACGGCGGCCGGCTCCGAGGCTCCCGTCTCCGGCGGCATACCGGTGCGCGGCTTCGTCCGCGGCGCCGAGAGCGCGCCCGTGCCGCAGGCCGCCGTCACGCTGATCTCGCTCGGCGGCCGGCAGCTGGGCCGGTCGGTCGCGCAGGCCGACGGCTCCTACGCGGTGGACGCGCCGGGCGCGGGTTCGTACGTCCTGATCGCCTCCGCCGACGGCTACCAGCCGCAGGCGTCCACGATCGTGGTGAACGGCGAGCCGGTCGCGTACGACATCCTGCTCAGCGGCACCAGCGGCCTGAACGGCCTGGTCCGCGCCGCCGAGACCGGCCAGCCGGTCAAGGACGCCATGGTCATCGTCACCGACGTGCGCGGCGACCTGCTGGCCACCGCCACCTCCGGCGAGCAGGGCGAGTTCTCCCTCGCCGAGCTGGTGCCGGGCACGGTGACCATCGCGGTCAACGCCGCCGGGTTCCGGCCGCGCGCGCTGCCCGTCGAGGTCGGCGGCACGGGTGTCACCCGCGTCGAGATCGACCTGGACGCCGGTGCCCGCCTGCAGGGCGTCGTCCGTGCCCCGCACGGCCCGCTGGCCGACGCCCGCGTGACGCTGGTCGACGCGGCCGGCAACGTGGTCGGCACCGCCACCACCGGTGAGGACGGCGCGTACGCCTTCACCGACCTGGACGGCGGCGAGTACACCGTCATCGCGACGGGCTACCCGCCGGTGGCGACCGCCCTGACCGTCAGCGGTCCGGGCGTCGACGACCACGACATCGAGCTCGCCCACCCCGGCGAGTAACCCACACTCCGGCCCGTGGCGGGCACGCCCTGAGCGGAGGCGTGCCCGCCGCGGGCCGGACCCATAATGACCCTTTTGTAACGCTTTTTCAGGAATTCAGGGACTCAGGGAGAGAACGGGATGGGACTGACCGCGAGGATCCGTACCAGGGACGGATGGGCCGTGTCGCACGCGGTCGTCACGGTGACCGACATGACCGGCGCCCAGGTGCTGCGCGCCGAGGCCGACGCCGAGGGCGCCGTGCGGGACACCACGCCGCTGGCGCCGGGCGCGTACACCGTCATCGTCACGGCCGTCGGCTACGCGCCCGCCGCGTCCAGCGCGATCGTCACCGCGAGCGGGCGGGCCGAGGTCGGCACCGTGACGCTGGCCCGGCAGGGCGGCACCGAGCTGCCGCCGCCCGGTCCGTGGACCATCGACCCGGCGCACTCCAGCGTCGCCGCGGTCGCCCAGCACCTGGGGATCTCCAGCGTGCACGGCCGGTTCACGGACTTCTCCGGCACCATCGAGATCGCCCCGGACGACGTCACCAAGTCCCGCGTGGAGGCGGTGATCAAGGCGGCGTCCATCGACACCGGCAACGGCATGCGCGACGCCCACCTGAGGGCCGCGGACTTCCTGGACGTCGAGCGGTTCCCGGAGATCACCTACCGCTCCACCGGCGTGACGCAGGCCGGCACCGACCGCTGGACCGTCCACGGCGAGCTCGGCCTGCACGGCGTGGTCCGGCCGGTCGACCTGGACCTGGCCTACCTGGGCACCGGCGCCGACCCGTGGGGCGGCACCCGGGCGGCGTTCCGCGCGACGACGGAGCTGCGCCGCGAGGACTTCGCCATGAACTACAACCAGGTCCTCCAGGCCGGCATCGCCGCCATCGGCACCACGCTCAGGGTGGAGCTGGACATCCAGGCCGTGCAGGGCGAGTCACTGCCGGCCGTCTGAACCGGCGCGGGCCGTCCTGGCCACCAGGTCGCTGCACAGGTCGCGCAGTTTGACGTTGGAGTCCTGCGAGATCCGGCGCAGGCGCTCCAGCGCGATCCGGGCGTCGACCCGCTCGCGGGCCATGAGGATGCCGACGGCCTGGTCGATGACGCTGCGGGAGAGCAGGGCGGTGCGCACGTCGGCGGCGGACTGCCGCTGCCGTTCGATGCGCAGGGCGGTGACGACGGCGTCCGCGGCCCGCTCCGCGAAGACCCGCGCCGCGTCGATCCCCTCGCCCAGCGCACCGGGCTCGACGCCGTAGAAGTTGATCGCGGCGCCCGTCTCGCCCTCCACGGCGAGCGGCAGCGCCAGCACACAGCGGACGCCGGCGGCGAGCGCGTACGCCGTGTAGGGCGGCCAGCGGGTCTCCACCGCCAGATCGGCGGCGTACTGGGGGTTCCCCGTCGCGGCGGCGTCCACGCAGGGGCCCGAGCCGTTCTCGTACTGGCGCAGGTCCAGGCCGCGGGGCAGGCCCGAGCTGCCGGCCAGGGTCATCAGCCGGTCGGCGCGACGCACGGTGAGGCTGCACGCGGCCGCGCCGGGGACCTCCCGCACCGCGCGGTCGGTCAGGTCGCGCAGCAGGGTGTCGAGGCCCTGGCTGCGCGCCATCGCCTGATCGAGCGTTTCCGAGGTCTCGGGGGTCTCGGGTCTCATGACCGTACGTGTATCCCCTCAACGCTCGTTGACGCCTCGCCCGGCCGTGGCGTCGTGCGCGTCGACGATGCGGCGGGCGAGGTCGCGCAGTTTCACGTTCTCCCGCTGGGACGCCTTCACCAGGCTCTCGAAGGCGCTCGCCGCGTCGATGTCCTGCCGCTCCATGAGGATGCCGGTGGCCTGGCCGATCAGGTCGCGGGTGCGCATGGCCTCGGTGAGCTGCGCACGCACGGTCGCCGAGTCCAGGGCGATGCCGACGTGCGCGGTGAACAGCCGGCCGATGCGGGTGGCGTTCTCGTCGAAGACCCGCGGCTTGCTGGCGTAGGCCGTCAGCACGGTCAGGCTGCGGCGGTCGGCGCGCAGCCGCAGCGACAGGGCCGACCGCAGGCCGAGGGCGGACAGACCGCCGGTGCCGTCGTCGGCCTCGCTGTCCTCTATCCGCGCCACCGGCGTGGTCCACAGGCGCTCCCAGTGCGAGAGCGGCTCCCGGCCGCCGTGCCGGGACTCGGCGGACCGTACGACCTCGTCGGTCCAGGCGAGGGCGCGGCGCTGGCCGCTGTGCGGGCGGCTGCCGCGCTCGATCACCGAGATGCCGGCGTGCTCGGCGCCGGGCATGAAGCGCACGGCCAGGCGGACGGCGGTACGCAGGGTGCTGTGCGGGGTGGTCGTCTCGTGCAGGTGCCGGGCCGCCGCCGTCAGAGCCTCGGCCAGCTCGACGCCACCGGAACCTTCGGGAAGACGGGGCAAATCACCAAATTCAGACGCAGTCACCACGAACCTCTTCGGCATGCACGGCGGATGAGGCCGTGCGCAGGAGAGCTCCGCAGCACATTCCCGACTGCGAGCACAGGACGGACAGCACTCTAGCTGCTCGGTTGCGCCGGAGTGACGCCCGGCCGACGGTCCGCCTTCCGCACGCGCCGCACCCGTGATGGAATGGCGGATGGGTCAGGAAGCGGCCTATCCGGAATCCGGACGCACGTCTGTCAGGTGAGTCTCCGTGACCTTCCTCCCGAACCCGTGTGAGCCGTGCCCCCCGCCCGGCTGCACCCTGCTCGCCCTGCCCGCCGAGATCGACTTCTGCAACGCCGACGAGGTGCTGGACCTCGTCCTGTCCGCGGTCGGCCCCCACCGCCGCCGGCTGCGGCTCCTCGTCCTGGACCTCACCGGGACCCGGTTCATGGACTCCCAGGGCGTCCGCCTCGTCAACGACGTACGCCTGCGGCTGCACCCCCGCGCCCGGGTCCGGGTCGTGGCGCAGCCGGGCGGCGTGGCCAGCCGCGTCCTGGAGCTGACCGGCCTGCGCCGCGACGTGCCCGTGTACGACAACCTGGCGGAGGCGTTGCGGCCCTAGCCTCCCGGCGCTCCGGTGCCCCGGTGCGTCCGCGGCCTACGCTGATCCCATGGCACCGAACATCGCGACCAACACCCGTGTCTCCCTGGACGAGCTGCTGGACTTCGTGCGGCCCCGGCACCGCGCGATCCTGCTGACCCGGCGGGCCGACGGCGGCCCGCAGGGATCACCGCTGACCTGCGGCGTCGACGACTCGGGCCGGATCGTGGTCTCCACGTACCCGGAACGGGCCAAGACCCGGAACGCCAAGCGGGACCCCAGGGTCTGCGTCATCGTGCTCAGCGACGACTGGAACGGCCCCTGGGTGCAGATCGACGGGACGGCGGAGGTGATCGACGCGCCCGACTCGGTGGAGCCGCTCGTGGAGTACTACCGGAACATCGCCGGCGAGCACCCGGACTGGGACGAGTACCGGCAGGCCATGGTCCGGCAGGGCAAGTCGATCATCCGGATCACGCCGGAGCGCTGGGGTCCGGTGGCGACGGGGGGCTTTCCGGCGCGGCTGGTGGACGGGGAGTAGCCGGTACGGCGGTCATGCCGATAAGGCGGTGCGGCGGTCATGCCGCTCATGCCGGTACGGCGGTCATGCCGGTGCTCAGCCGCGGGCGACCATCGCCTCGATGCCCGCGATCAGCAGGTCCAGCGCGTACGCGAAGTCGCGCTCCATCATCTCCGCCACCGTCTCGCCGCCGCGCGCCGCCATGATCTTCTTGGACTCCTCGATGACCTCGGCCGCCCGCTGGACACCGGTCACCGTGCTCATGGCCTGCCGGAAGTAGTCGTCCGGGCCCATTCCGGTGGCCGCGGCACCGGCGAGGAAGTGGCCCTCCAGCGTGCCGTAGCCGTACACGAACTGGAAGACGGCCGCGATCGCGCTCGTCAGGCGGCTCTCGGGGATGCCGGTCCTGCGCATCACGCGCTGCACGGTGCGGGAGAAGGCGAGGTAGTTCGGGCCGATGTTGAGGTAGACCCCGGCCAGCGGTGACACCCAGGGGTGGCGCACCAGCAGCCCACGGTACTCCCGCGCCAGGGCGCGCAGCTGGTCGCGCCAGTCCTCGTCGGCGTCCGGGTCGGGCAGCCGGAACTCGCCCATCACCGCGTCCAGGGCGAGTTCCAGCAGGTCGTCCTTGGTGTCGACGTACCAGTAGACGGACATCGCCGTGACGTTCAGATCGGCGGCCAGGCGGCGCATGGAGAACCCGGCCAGGCCCTCGGAGTCCAGCAGCCGCACGGTGGCGGCGACGATCCGGTCCCGGTCCAGTCCCGACGGCTGCCCGCCGCCGCGCCCGCCGCGACGGGCCTTCCCCGACAGCCAGACACTGGTCCGCACCGCCCGCTTGGTCTGCTCGGCCGCCTCCGCCATGGCACCTTCCTCGCCTTTTTCGATGCCGGTCATGCTAGGCGCCCCGCCTACGCGAGGAGTGCGCCCCGCCCCGCACGCCTACCCAGCGGACCGGGTCCTCGATCATCAGGGCGAGGGGGATGCGGGCACCGTCCGCTCCGCCCGGCGCAGCAGCACCGCCGCGACCAGCCCGCCGAGCAGCACGGCCACCGCCCCCACCAGCTGGCTGCTCTCCAGGCCGGAGGAGAACGCGTCGGTGATCCGCTCCCGCTCCGCCGCCGAGTCCGCCGAGGCCAGCGCCGCGGGCAGCGAACTGGCCGTCACCGGGACCAGCGCCGCGAACCGCGCGTTGAGCACCGCGCCCAGCACCGCGACGCCCAGCCCGTTGCCGAACTCGGCGAGCGTGCCGTTGATCCCGGCCCCCACCCCCGCCTTCTCCGGCGGGATGGAGCTCATGATGGCGTGCGCCATGGCGGGGCTGGCGATCGCGCACCCCACGCCGATGAGCAGCAGCCCCAGCAGCGTGCCGCCGTAGCCGCCGGAGGCCAGCAGGGCGATCGCCGCCAGGCCGGCCGCCGTCAGCGCCATGCCCAGGGCGATGGAGACGGGCAGGCCCAGCTTGGCCGTCCACTTCGCCGAGAGCCCCGTGAAGTTCAGCACGACGAAGGTGAGCGCCAGCGGCGAGGTCCGCAGGCCGGCCTCCAGTGCGTCGTAGCCGAGGACGAACTGGAGGTGCTGGGTCAGCAGGTACATGGCGCCGGTCATGCCGAACGTGATGAGCACCGCGCCGGAGACCGCGCCCGTGAACCGGCGGTTGCGGAAGAAGTGCATGTCCAGCATCGGGTACGGGATACGGCTCTCCCAGTACGCGAAGACACCGAGGGCCGCGGCCGCCACGGCCGCCGGGACCAGGACCCGCGCCGACGACCAGCCGTGCTCCGGGCCGGAGATGATCGCGAAGACGAGGGACGCCATGCCGATCGTGGAGAGCAGGGCGCCCAGCAGGTCGGGGCGGTCGCCCTGGGGGTTCTTGGACTCGGGGACCAGGGCGACCACGGCGATCAGGCCCAGCGCCGCCACCGGCAGGTTGATCAGGAAGATCGCGCCCCACCAGAAGTGGTTCAGCAGGAAGCCGCCGAGCAGCGGGCCCGCCGCGAAGCCCAGGGAGTTGACGGCGGCCCAGATGCCGATGGCCTTGGGCTGTTCCTCGGGCGTGAATATCTGCATCGCCACGGCGAGAGTGGTGGTCATCAGCAGCGCCCCGCCGATGCCCATGCCGGCCCGGGCCGCGATCAGCTGGCCGGTGGACTGGGCCAGCCCGGCCACCAGCGAACCGAGGCCGAACAGGGCCAGGCCCGCGAACAGCATCTTCTTGCGGCCGTAGCGGTCGGCGGCGTTGCCCGCGGTGAGCAGCAGGCCGGACTGCACCAGCGAGTAGGCGTTGATCATCCACTGGATGTCGGAGGTCGCCGCGTCCATCTCGCGGGTGAGCGAGGGGATGGCGACGTTCAGGACGGTGTTGTCGATCACCACGGTGAGCAGGGCGAGGGAGAGGACACCGAGGATCAGCCAGCGCTGCGGGTGGCCCTGCGGCTGGGGCTGTGGCGTGTGGCCGGGCTCTTCCCGGGCCGGCCCCTGAGCCGGTTCCCGGGCCGGTCCCCGGCCCTCCTGTTCCTGGGGAGACGTCGTCATGCCATACACCGTAGAACAGTTCCCATACGACGTACAAGAGAATTACGGGAGGGGGCGGCGACCGGAGCCGCCGCCCCCTCCCGGCGCACGGAGCCGTCAGCTGTCGTTCACGGGCCGGGTGAGGTCGTAGAAGGTGGCCGAACCGGCCGTCACCTTCTCGAAGTTGTCCTCCACCCAGGAGGTGATCTGCGCGGAGCTGCCCGAGCCGCCGCCCGGGCCGCCGCCCATGCCGCCGCCCGCGATGAAGTAGTGGATCCTGCCGTCCGCCACGTACTCCTTGAACTGGGCCAGGGTCGGCGAGGGATCGGTGCCGTTGAAGCCGCCGATCGCCATGACCGGCTCGCCGGTCGCCAGCTGGTAGCTCGCGGCGTTCTGCGAGCCGACGGCCGCCGCGGCCCAGGTGTACCGGTCGGCGTCGGCCTTCAGCAGCTTCTCGGCCTCGGATCCGACCTGGGCGCCGTTGAGCAGGCCGCCCATACCGCCGCCTCCGGCGCCGCCGCCCGCCCGGCCGCCCTCGCCGGCCGGGCCGCCGCCCGGGAGTCCGTTGCCAGGCAGTCCGTTGCCAGGCAGTCCGTTGCCAGGCCGGCCCTGTCCCTGGCCTTGCCCGTTGCCGCCGCCCTGTCCCTGTCCCTGGCCTTGTCCCGGCATCCCCCCGCCGGGGAAGCCGCCGCCCCCGGGGCCACCTGTCGGACCGCCCATCGGACCGCCCTCACGGCCTGCGCCCGGCGCGCCGCCCGGGCCGCCGCCCCGCATGCTCGCGCCCGCCGGACCCGCCGTCACGATGGAGCCGCTGTGGCCCACCTGGACCGTGCTGACGGTGTACGCCGTCGGCCCGGCCAGCGCGGCCACCAGGCCGAGCCCCGCCACGGCGAGCGCCGCCCGGCGTCCCAGCCGCCCCGCGAAGACCAGCCCCAGGGCGCCGGCCAGGCCGCCGACGAGGACCAGCCACCTCAGCCACGGCAGATAGCCGGGCGTGCGGTCGAGCAGGACGTATCCCCAGGCCGCGGTCGCGGTGAGGGCGGCGGCGAGGGTGAGCGACGCCCCCGTCGAGCCGCGCCGCTCCCACAGGGCCGCCGCGCCCATGCCGACGACGGCCGCCAGGTAGGGGGCGAGGGCCACCGTGTAGTACTGGTGGAAGATGCCCGCCATGTAGCTGAAGACGGCCATGGTCGTCAGCAGCGAACCGCCCCACACCAGGAACGCGCCGCGCACCGGGTCGGTCCGGCCGGACGTCCTGGTGAGGACCAGGCCCGCGACGAGCAGGACCAGCGCCGCCGGCAGCAGCCAGCTGATCTGGCCGCCGATCTCGGCGTTGAACATCCGGTCCCAGCCGGTCTCCCCCCACTGGCCGCCGCCCGCACCGCCGCCCGGGCCGCCACCGCCGCCGACGCTGCCGGTCTCCTCGCCGTTCAGCCGGCCCAGGCCGTTGTAGCCGAAGGTCAGCTCCAGGAAGCTGTTGTGCTGCGAGCCGCCGATGTACGGGCGGGAGGAGGCGGGCCACAGCTCGACGATCGCGACCCACCAGCCGCCGGAGACCACCAGCGCCACGGTCGCCAGTGCCAGCTGGGCCAGCCGCTTGCGCAGCCGCACCGGGGCGCACACCCCGTAGACGAGGGCGAGGGCCGGCAGGATCAGGAACGCCTGGAGCGTCTTGGCGAGGAACGCGAAGCCGATCGCGGCCCCGGCCCACACCAGCCACTTGGTGCGGCCGTCCTCCAGGGCCCGCACGACCAGGTGGCAGGCGACGGACATCAGCAGCGCCAGCAGCGCGTCCGGGTTGTTGAACCGGAACATCAGCGCCGCCACCGGCGTCAGCGCCAGCACCGCGCCCGCGAGCAGCCCCGCGCCGGGGCCGGACCGGCGCCGCACGGCGGCGTACACGACCGCCACCGTGCCGACGCCCATCAGCACCTGGGGGGCGAGGATGGCCCACGCGTTCAGCCCGAACGCCCGCACCGACAGCGCCATCGGCCACAACGCGGCCGGGGGCTTGTCGACGGTGATGGCGTTGGACGCGTCCAGCGAGCCGAAGAAGAACGCCTTCCAGGACCGGCTGCCCGCCTGCACGGCCGCCGAGTAGAAGGAGTTGGCGTACCCGGAGGCGCTCAGGCCGTACAGGTAGAGCAGGCCGGTGGCCAGCAGCAGGGCGAGGAAGGCCGGGCGCGCCCAGCGGGGGTCCTCCGGCCGGCCGCGCCACAGCCGCCGCGGCGGGGACGGCCGTCCGGCCTCCGGCGGCGGGGCCGAGGGGGTGGGCGGGGCATCCCCCGGCAGGGCCGTCGGGGCGTGGTGTGGGGTCATCGTGCGTCCCTGGGGTCGGCGTCGGCGTGGAACCGGTTCGGCTGGTGCGGGGCGGGCGGTGTCTGCGGGAACACCCACGCCCGGAAGAGCAGGAAGCGCAGCACGGTGGCCGCGAGGTTGGCGGCGATCAGCACCGCCAGTTCGGTGGAGTGCGCGGGCTCGGCCGACGCCGCGTCCAGCGCGGCGAGCGAGCCGCTGGTCAGGACCAGGCCGATGGCGAAGACCACCAGCCCCTGCGCCTGGTGCCGTACGACGCCGCCCCGGCCGCGCACCCCGAAGGTCAGCCGCCGGTTGGCGGCGGTGTTGGCGACCGCGGAGACCAGCAGGGCGAGCGCGTTGGCGGCCTGCGCGCCGACGGCCAGGCGGAAGCCGCTGTAGAGCAGGAGGTAGAAGAGGGTGGACAGGGCGCCGACGACGCAGAAGCCGACGAGCTGCCGGGCCAGGCCGCCGGGTACGTCCTCGATCTCCCGGTCGCGCGGGTCGTCACCGAAGGGCCGGGCCAGCCGGTCCAGCGGCAGCGCGCCGGTGGCCAGGGCCTTGCCGATCCGCCACACGCCCTTGAGGTCCTCGGTGGCCGTCTGCACGATGTGCACGGTCGAGTCGGGGTCGTCGACCCAGTCGACCGGCACCTCGTGGATCCTGAGCCCCGCCCGCTCGGCGAGCACCAGCAGCTCCGTGTCGAAGAACCAGCCGGTGTCCTCCACCAGCGGCAGCAGCACCTGCGCCACGTCCCGGCGTATCGCCTTGAAACCGCACTGGGCGTCGGAGAAACGGGCCTGGAGCGAGCCGCGCAGGATGAGGTTGTAGGTGCGGGAGACGAACTCCCGCCTGGCGCCGCGCACCACCCGCGCGCTGCGGGCCAGCCGGGAGCCGATCGCGAGGTCGGAGTGGCCGGAGATCAGCGGGGCGACCAGCGGCAGCAGGGCGTTGAGGTCGGTGGACAGGTCGACGTCCATGTAGGCGAGGACCGGGGCGTCCGAGGCCGACCAGACGGTGCGCAGGGCCCGGCCGCGGCCCTTCTGCTCCAGCCGCACCGACCGCACCCGGTCGATCCGCTCCGCCAGCCGCGCCGCCACCTGCGGCGTGGAGTCCGTGGAGGCGTTGTCGGCGATCGTGATGCGGAACCCGTACGGGAAGGTGCGCACGAGATGCTCGTGCAGCCTGCTCACGCACGGCCCGAGGTCCTTCTCCTCGTTGTAGACGGGGATCACTACGTCCAGGACAGGCGTGCCGGCTGCCGCGGCCGGGAGGTGCTCCCGCGCCGGCAGGGTGCCGGGAGAAGAGTCGGTTCGCATGGACCGACTCTCCTCACCTCCCCTGTCGCGCCCGTGTGGTGAGGCTGTGGTGCGCCTGTGAGCCGTCCTGGCGCGCCGTGGGAGCCGGACGGTGTGACGCGGAGGCCGGGTGATGCTCCGTGGGGTCCAAGGGGTGTGACGCGAAGGCCGGGCGATGCACCGTGGGGTCCAAGGGGTGTGACGCGAAGGCCGGGCGATACGCCGTGGAGGCCAGGGGGTGTGACGCGAAGGCCGGAGGATGCGCCGTGGGAGCCGGAAGGTCTGCCGGGAGGGCCGGGGAGTCTGCCAAGTGAGCCGGGGAGTCTGCCGGGAGGGCCGGGGAGTCTGCCAAGTGAGCCGGTGAGTCTGCCGGGAGGGCCGGGAGGCGCACGGTGAACACCGTCCTCCCGGGCACGCTGTCCACGGTCACGGCACCACCGTGCGCGGCCGTCACGGCCCGCACGATCGCCAGGCCCAGACCGGTCGAGCCGGTGGCGCGGCTGCGCGCCGAGTCGCCCCGCGCGAACCGTTCGAAGACGTGCGGGAGCAGCGCGGGCGGGATGCCCGGACCGTCGTCCTCGACGTCCACGCACAGCCACGCGCCGCGGTGGCGCACGCGCGCGGTGACGGTCGTCCCGGGCGGGGTGTGGGTGCGGGCGTTGGCCAGCAGGTTGACCAGGACCTGCTGGAGCCGGGCCGGGTCGGCCGACGCGGGCGCCGGTTCGTCGGGCAGGTCGAGCCGCCAGATGTGGCCCGGGCCGGCCGCGCGGGCGTCGCTGACGGTGTCCACGACCAGCGGTACGAGGTCGGTCCGCTCGAACCGCAGGGGCCGCCCGGCGTCCAGGCGGGCGAGCAGCAGCAGGTCCTCGACGAGGAGGCTCATCCGCGCGGCCTCGGACTCGATCCGGCCCAGGGCGTGCCGGGTGTCGGGACCGACCTCTTCCCCGCCGCGCCGGGTCAGTTCGGCGTACCCGCGGATGGAGGCCAGGGGCGTACGCAGCTCGTGGCCGGCGTCCGCGACGAACTGCCGTACCCGCGTCTCGCTGCGCTGGCGGGCGTGGAGCGCGCCGTGCACGTGGTCCAGCATCCGGTTGAGCGCGGCGCCGACCCGGCCGACCTCGGTGTGCGGGTCGCACTCGGACTCCGGGACACGCTCGTCGAGGTTCACCTCCCCTGTGTGCAGGGGGAGTTCGGCCACGCGGGTGGCGGTGTCGGCGACCCGGCGCAGGGGCCGGGTGGCGACGCCGACGATGACGGTGCCGGCGAGGGAGGCGGCGACGAGACCGGCGGCGGTGACACTGGCCTCGATGAGGAGGAGCGTGCTGAGGGTGCCGTCGACCTGGGCGGTCGGGATGGCCACGTAGAAGTCGCCGTCGACGCCGTACGCGTACCGGACGAGGTATCCGCCCAGCCCCGGCAGGTCCACGGCGTGCGGGCGGCCGTCCCGGGCGACGGCGGTCAGCGCCTCGGTCTGCTCCCCGGTGAGCGCCTCGGCGTCGATCTGCAGGTCCACGGTGGACTTCTTCCCGACCTCGGCCTCGGTGACGGTGCCGTCCTCGATCCGGGCCACGAGGGTGCCGCTGGGCTGCGGGCCCTTGGTGACGAAGTCGGTGAGATCGATCCGCTCGGCCCGCCGCCCGGGCGGAACGGCGCCGCCCTGCGGGGCGCCGGGCGGGCCGAACTTCCCGGACGCCCGCGCCGCCACCTCCCTCAGCTGCCCGTCCAGCTGCTCGTACAGGTGCGAGCGCAGCGCCAGCGTGGTCACGGTGCCGATCACCGCGCAGACCACGGCGATCAGCACCACCGACACGACGACCAGCCGCGTCCGCAACGTACGCGGTGCCCGCGGCGCCCGCGGCGCCCGCGCCCGCCGCCGCCAGGGCCGCCGCCCCGTCCTCACGCCGCGGGCTTGATCAGGTAACCGGCGCCGCGCCGGGTGTGGATCATCGGCTCCCGCCCGGCGTCGATCTTCCGCCGCAGGTAGGAGATGTACAGCTCGACGACGTTGGCCTGGCCGCCGAAGTCGTAGGACCACACCCGGTCGAGGATCTGCGCCTTGCTGAGCACCCGGCGCGGATTGCGCATCAGGAAGCGCAGCAGCTCGAACTCGGTGGCGGTCAGGTGGATGCTGTCCCCGCCCCGGGTGACCTCGTGGCTGTCCTCGTCGAGGGTGAGATCGCCGACGACCAGCACCGAGTCGGCGCGGCGGTCGGCGGCACCGGAGCGGCGGATCAGCCCGCGCAGCCGGGCGACGACCTCCTCCAGGCTGAACGGCTTGGTGACGTAGTCGTCCCCGCCGGCGGTCAGCCCGGCGATACGGTCCTCCACGGCGTCCTTGGCGGTCAGGAACAGCACCGGCACGTCGGGCAGTTCGCGGCGCAGCCGCCCGAGCACGGAGAGCCCGTCCATGTCGGGCAGCATCATGTCCAGCACGACCGCGTCGGGCCGGAACGCGCGCGCCGTCCGGAGCGCGCCGTGCCCGTCCCCGGCCGTGCGGATCTGCCAGCCCTCGTAGCGCAGGGCCATGGACAGCAGCTCGGTGATCGACAGTTCGTCGTCCACCACCAGCACCCGGACGGGGCTCCCGTCCGGCCTCAGCAGTTCGGTGCGCCCCTGGGGCGAGGTCGTGGTCATGCCGTCCACGGTGTCGGGGCGCTCTGAGAAGGCTCTTTCGGCAACCTGTGATTTCTCTGAGAAACCGGCGCCCCCGGAACCGGGAGACCGAGGAGCCGGCGTCCCCGGAACCGGGAGACCGAGGAGCCGGTGATCCCGGAACCGGGAGACCGAGGAGCCGGCGTCCCCGGAACCGGGAGACCGAGGAGCCGATCCCGGCGCCGACGGTCAGAAGAGCCCGTCCTGAACCCCCTGCCCCTGCCTGAACTCCCGTACGGGAACGCCGGACCACTCCCCCGTGGCGGGCACGAGCTCCCACCCGGCCAGCAGCCGCGTGTCGAGGACGACGACCCCGCGCCGGGTCGCCAGGTGCAGGTCCGGCCCGGCCGCCGCCACCAGCTCACCGCCGACCCTGCCGCCCGCCACCAGCTCGGTCACCTCACCGACCGCGGCCGGCACGCCCGCGAGCCCGAAGACGCCGACGTGGTCCACGGCCGCGAACGGCTCCCACGCGAGCGACTCCGGCCGGCCGCCGAGCGCCACCGCCCGCGCGTGCAGCTCCGCGAGCTCGGCCGCGCGCTCCGCCGCCGTCGCCGGCAGCACGGACCGCACCGCCCGCTTCTCGCCGTAGGGAATCCGGTCCGGCACCCGCAGCGCGGCCCGCAGCAGCTCCTCGGTGCGCCGCGCGGCCATCAGGGGCCCGCGCCCCAGCCAGCCGAAGCAGATCGCCCCCTGCTCCAGCAGCCGGGCCGGCCCCCGCTCCAGGGCGGTGATCCCGACCTTGGTCATACCGGGCCCGAACCACGCCAGGTAGACGCGGTACGGCCGCGGATCGTCCGCGAGCGTGTCGGCGGCCACCGAGTGCGCCCGGTCCAGCCGCGCGCACTCCGCGCACCGCGCCCCCGTGCTCCGCCCCGCCACGGCCGCGCGCAGCGGACACGCGTGCCCCCGCGCTCCCACGCACGTCCGCACACCCCCTTCCGCGACCCCGAAAGAAACCCGCTTCCCCCAGGTCAGCGCGGTGCGCCGCCCACCGTCCCACACCAGCTCGGGACCGCGCGCCGACCATCGCAGCCCCGAACACGTCCATGCCCGTGCCATCTCCTCCGAGAGTAGGCGCCGCCACTGACAACACCCTCCGCGCACCACCCGAACCCCGGCGGCACCGGAGGGACCGGAGGGCCCGACGGAGGCAGACCGGTACCGGAGGGACCGGCGAACCCGTCGGAGGCAGACCGGTACCGGAGGGACCGGCGAACCCGTCGGGAGCAGACCGACACCACGGCACGAACGCCCGCAGACGGAGGAGGACGGACGCGAACGGATGTGGCCGGATGCGGACGGATGCGGACGGAGGCAGTTACCGGCCCACGGTGTCGGCCCGGACCGGCATGACGAGGGTGCTGAAACTGCCCTGGTCCGCGGAGCGCACGAGGACGGGCCGGTCCGGCGCCGCGATCTCCAGCAGCGCATCGGGCCCCACGCCCGTCTCGACCGCCGCGAGGAGAACCCGCGGATCGAAGGCGACACACGGCACCGGCGCCCCCGTACAGATCGCCGGCAACTCCCGGGGGGCCGCCCCCCCCCCCGCGGCACGAGGAAGAGCCGCTCGTCGTCGGCACGCACGGCGACCGGATCTCCGCCGGACGCCATCTCGGCGAGGGCCGCGCAGAGCGCCGGCCGGTCCGTGACGATCCGGTGCCGGACGGCCGGCAGCCCGTCGAGGACCAGCCGGTACTCCGGGAACGTCCCGTCGTCGACCGGCAGTTCCCACACCTCGTCCGTCCCGTCCCCGCTGCGGAGCCGGGCCCCCCGCCGGTCGGCCTCCAGGACGACCTCCGCCCGCCGCAGAGCCCAGGCCGCGGCGTCCCGCAGACCGGAGACACCGACCAGCACCCGGCAGACCTCCCCCTCCGCACCCCTCTCCGCTCCCTCTTCCGCGGACAGGGGCCGCAAAAGGCGCGCACCGACAGGCGGTAACGGTCCGTGGCGACCAGGCGCACCTCCTGCCGGTCGAGCTCGATGAGCACACAGCCCAGTACGGGAAACTCCTCACACGCCGGAGGCACCGCCACCGCCGGCGCGACCTGCCGCACCGCGCCCGCCAGCTCCGCTCCCCCGAGCCTGACCCGGGCACCGTGCCCCCACCCGCCCGCACCCTCCACGTTCGTACCCTCCACCACGTCGCGCAAGATCTCCTCGATCACCGTCCGGGTCACCTCCGCCGTCTCCCGCACCCGCCGCGCATGCGCCTCCAGTACCGCGCGGGCCTGCTCACCACCCCCGCCGAGCACCACGCAGACATCGGTGAGCGGCATCCCGGCCTCCCGCATCCGCCGCACGAGCACGGCCCGTGACTCCTGGTCCGGGGCGTAGTAGCGGTACCCGGTGGCCCCGTCCACCCGGACCGGCCGCAACACCCCGCAGTCGTCGTAGAACCGCAGCGCGCTCGGCGCCAGCCCCACCCGGCGCGCGAAGGCACCGATGCTCATCAGCGTGTCGCCGTCTTCCATGCCGGCGATTGTCGAGTCTCAAGCGGCTCGAAGGTCAACACCGGCCGTCACCCTCGCAAGCGAACTCGCCCCTCGCTCCGGCACGGAACACTGCACGCGGAATCCCCCGGACAGCACCCCTCGAAATTCATCGAGAATCCCCACGCGCAAGACCCCAACCGACTCGATTTCCATTCCGCCCGCCCACACTCCGACCGACAACGAATAGGCCCTGGCGCCGGCAAACGCCGCCCTTCAGCCCTGATCCCGGCCCTGCCCCCGTCCTCGCCCCCGGAAACCACCCACACCGGAATGACATGAGTCACAGAAAAAGCACAGCACGGTGAACAACCATCCCCATCTGCCCCCTTCATCCAGACGGAAAACCGCCAGGCACGGCCACGATCCCCAAAAAAACATCCCCCCATTCCTTTACTCGGGCCATAAACTCACCGCGATTAAGGACGCCCTGTACACACTTCTCAGGGGACGCCCTCCTTTGCCTCCCCTCGAAGAAAGGTCACACGTGAAGCTCTGCCGTCCCCTCGCCGTGGCCGCCGCCCTCGCGGTGACCACGCCCGTCGCGCTGTTCACCGCCACTCCGGCACTCGCCTCCGGGACGCCCGCGGCGCAGACACGGAACCAGCCGACGTACGCGGAGCTGGAAAAGGCCGCCGCCGACGCGAAGAAGGCATATGAGGAAGCCGTCGCCGCCGAGGCGGAAGGGCGGAAGAAGGTCGAGGCCACCCTGGCCTCCCTGGACTCCGACACGCACCCGCTCAAGGCGGCCGTGATCGCCGCGGACAAGGCGGCCGGGGAAGCGGCCGATGCCAAGGCCGCTGCCGAGAAGGCCGTCGCGGACGCCGAGGCCGGGCTCGAAGCGGCCGAGGGCGACGCCGGGAAGACCGAGGAGGCACGGCAGGCCCTCGAAGCCGCCGAAGCCGCTCTGGCGGAGGCGGTCAGGGCCGCGCAGGAGGCCGACGCCGCGGCCGAGAAGGCCGACACCGCGCTGGACGACGCCAGGGTGGCGGCCGTCCGCGAGTACGGCACGGTCAAGGACGCCCTCAAGAAGGCCCTCGAAGCCAAGGAGAACGCCGAAGCGGCCTTCGCCGCCGCCAAGGAGTGCGTCCGTGAGGACGGGCTGACCTCGCTCGCGGTGGGGCTGCCGTCGAAGGCCGTCGCGGGGAGCACCGTCGATTTCACCCTGCGCGTGACCAACGGAACCGAGCGCACGCTGACGGTGGACCCTCTGGTGTTCTTCCACGTGGAGGGAGAACACAGCGGTGAGAAGAGCCGGCTGGAGGTGGAGTGGTCCAACGGCTCGGGCCGGCAGCCCCTCGGCGGCAACGAGCCCAAGCACATCGCGCACATCGACACCATGAAGCCGGGCGAGCAGAGCGACGTGAAGCTGCGGATGAAGGTCGGCTCCACGGCCCAGGCCGCCGATGCCTACGCCCTGTTCGCCGGCGACGCCTCCGACGCGTACAACCCCTGCGTCCTGGGCCCGATGAAGCGCTACGACTTCGCACTCCTGCCCGCGGGCAGCAAGCCCGGCACGGTCGACGAGGCCAAGCCCGGCCGGCCCGGCGAGAACGACGACAAGCGACCGGGTGCCGCGACCCCGAGCACAAACCCGGGCCCCTCGGCCCAGGGCGGCACGCCCAAGCAGACAACGGCCACCAGCACCAGCACCAGCACCAGCACCAGCACCAGCGGCAACCTCGCCGAAACCGGTACGTCCTCCGCGACGGCGCCGCTCGCCCTCGCGAGCGCCGTCACCCTCGCACTCGGCGCCGGAACGGTTCTCGTCGTACGCCGCCGCCGCAAGGCCGCGGACGACATCTGACACGGGGCACCGCCCCTCGCAGACGCCGACGAACGCACCCCTGCTTCCCGAGCGGGGGCAGGACGAAGGCAGAAACAAAAGCCAGGGGGCCCTGCGGACCGGTCGGCGGCGGCCACACCGGTGCCGGTCGATCCGCCCTCCGAGGTGGTTTCCGTACTTCGCTGCCGTACGCCCCTGAAACGCCAGAGGCCCCGGATCTCTCCGGGGCCCCTGCTCTGTGTGCACTCGGCAGGATTCGAACCTGCAACCTTCTGATCCGTAGTCAGATGCTCTATCCGTTAAGCTACGAGTGCTTGTTCTTTTTTCTCCGCCGCTCCCGGTCCTTTCGGCCCGCTCGCGGCGACAGGAAGAACATTACATGACTGCCGCCGACATGTGAAATCCGTTAGGCACACCCCGTCTGACCTGCGGAAACGTCGATGTGAGGGTGATGCGAGGGCGAGCGGGCGGCGACCGTGGACCGTGTGGGCGCGTGGAGCGGAGCCGGTCGGTCCCCCTGCACCGTGCGCTCGCGCTCGGCGTCGCGGCGCTGCCGCTCGACATCACGGCGCTGCTGCTCGGCGCCCGCGACCGCCGCCCCTCCGACCAGTACCTCCTGGAGCGGGTGCGGGGCGAGCTCGCCGTGCGGTGCAGGGCGGCGCACCACGGCTTCGCCTCCGTACCGCCCGAGCGGTCCGCGGAACCCACGCGGCCGATCAGCGCCCGGATCTTCGGCGGACCGGCCCCGGAAAAAGCTTCAGGGAGTCCGGTCGATATCGGATATCGACCGGACTCCCTGAGCGGAGAGCGGAGGCGGAGGGATTTGAACCCTCGATGGGCTTTAAGGCCCAAACCGCATTAGCAGTGCGGCGCCATAGACCGGACTAGGCGACGCCTCCAGACACAACATCCCGCGCGCGAGTGCGAGTGGTGCGTGCCGATGATGACACAGTCGAGCGTGGTGTCACCAATCGCCCCCCACGGTACTAGGCGAGCAGGCCGCAGGGCAAAGGGGTTGGCGGTGTCCCCGCCGGCCCGGGCGAGGGCGTGTTCTCCGGGCCGGGGGCGGCTCCCTCCGGCGGGGCGCACGGGTGACGGCCGCAACATCCCCGGGCGTGCCGCGTTAGACAGGGCATGTCACAGGTCATCTCACAGGTCGTGTCCCGGGCCGCGGCGCAGAGCACCCACCGGGCCGGCCGTCGGACCGCGCCCCGGCCCGAGCCCCGCCGCCCCCGTCCCGCCCTGCGGCGGATGCTCGTCACCGCCGCCTCCTCCCTCACCGCGGTCGCCTCCCTGGCCGCCGGCCCCTCCACCGCGTACGCCGCCTCCGCCGCGCAGGGCGTGGCGGGCCGGGACGGTGACCACCTGACCGTCACCGTCCAGAACGCGGGCAAGGGCCTGGACGGGACGTTCGAGCTGCGCTGCCACCCGCACGGCGGCAGCCACCCCGACCCCGCCGGGGCGTGTGCCGTGGTCGAGCGGAACACGCGATGGGGGGAGGACGTCTTCGGACCGGCTCCGCAGGGCGGCGTGTGCACCATGCAGTACGGCGGACCCGCCACCGCGCGGATCACCGGCACCTGGGCCGGACGCCCGGTCGACGCGACGTACGACCGGCGCGACGGCTGCCGGATCGCCCGCTGGGACCGTCTGGTGCCGCTCCTGCCGGACCTCGGGTCACCGGCGTCCTCGTGAGCCGGGCCGCGGACCGGACCGCCCCTCCGGTCCGCGCGCCGGGCCGGCCCGCCCGGTCCCGCCCGGTCCCGTCCAGCCTCGCCCGGCCACCGGCCGACCATCGGCCGGTCACCGATCGGCCATCGATCGGGCACACGTTCTACGTCACTTCGTCGTGCGACCTCCCTCCCATCCGGCGCCGCGCGCACGGCCCCAGCGCTTAGACTCCCTCGCGTGACACGCTGCGGGCCGGTTGGCAAGATGGCCCCCGCGGTCGGCAAGGTGCGGTAACAGGAGGGAAGCGTCTCGTGAGCAGCAGGCCATCCCGAGGCGCTGCTCGCCTCGCAGCCATACTGGACGCCCTGCCCGACGCGTTGGTGCTGGTCAACGCCAACGGCACCGTCGTCAACGCGAACACCATCGCCCTGGAGACCTTCGAGACGCCGGGGACCGCGCTGGTCGGGCGCGGGCTGCTGGACCTGCTGCCCCACTTCGACTCCAAGCTCATCCCCGGCTCCATGCGGCGGCCGGACCACATCGACCCGCGGGCGCGGACCAAGCCGACCCGGATGATCGCCCGGCGCACGGACGGCACCGAGTTCCCCGTCGAGGTCACCAGCGCCAACCTGGAGAACGGCCAGCAGGGGTACGACGCCTACGGCTACACCGGCGACGAACTGCTGATGCTCGTCGTCCGCGACCTGACCGGCACCGTCGACACCGAGGCCGAGCTGGCGCGCTCGCAGCGGCAGACCGAGATGATCCTGCGGGCCGCCGCCGAGGGCGTCGTCGGCACGGACACCGACGGGCGGATCGTCCTGGTCAACCCGGCCGCCGCGCAGATCCTGGGCTACCGGGCCGGCGAACTCGGCGGACGCGAGCTGCACACCCTCATCCTCCACTCCCGCGCCGACGGGTCCCCCTTCCCGTACGACGAGTCCCCGCTCGCCGACACCCTGCGCTCCGGGCGCAAGCACCGGGTGCGCGGGCAGGTGGTGTACGCCAAGAACGGCGACAAGGTGCCGGTCGACCTGACGACCGCGCCCGTCCGCGACGGCGACCAGCTCGTCGGCGCCGTGATGACCTTCACCGACCGGCGGCCGTACGAGGCGCTCGTGAAGGAGCGGGAGGACGCCGAGAAGCGGCACGCCGAGGAGCTGGAGCGCGTCGCCGAGGAGCACGCCTCCGAGCTGACCGCCCTGCGCCAGAAGCACGTGACCGAGCTGGAGGAGCTCCGGGAGAAGCACGAGGAGGAACTCGCCGCGGGCGAGGAGCGCTACGCCGCGCTCGGGGAGCGGGAAAAGGACCGCTACGAGGCGCTCGCCGCCCGGCACGAGCAGCTGCTCACCCTCCTCGGCGTCTCCCTGCGCGGGCCGCTGGAGGAGCTGCGCCGCGAGCTGTCCGCGCTGGCCGCGGACGACGCCGGGCAGCTGTGGCCCGAGGCCAACCAGGTGCTCCACCACCTCTCGGCCGGCTACTCGCGGATCACCACGCTCATCGACAACGTCCTCGGCTATCAGCGCCTGGACACCGGTGCGGAGGGCATCTCCCGTACGAAGGTGATGCTGGACGCCGTCGTCGCCTCCGGGGTCGACGGGGCCGTCGAGCTGGTCGGGCCGGGACGGGTGCAGTTCGCCGTGCACGCGCCGCCCATCGAGGCCGAGGTCGACCCGCGGCTGCTGGCGACCGCGCTCGCGCATCTCGTCGCCGACGTGGCGGGGGTCGACGCGACCGGCAACGCGCCCGTGGCGGCGGGCGGTTACATGGACAACACCGTCGTGGTCGCGGCGGCCCAGCGCGGCGAGGTCGTGCGGATCGAGGTGCGCGGGCCGTACGCCGGGGGAGACCCGGTGCACGAGCCGATCGTGCGCGGGATCGTGCGGGCCCACGGTGGCGTGCTCCAGACGCACGAGGTGCCGGGCATGAGCGGCAGCGCGTACGTCCTCGAAGTCCCGATCGGCGGTGGGGCGGGGGCGGTGGCCGCTCCGGGAGCCGGCCTGGCCGTGGAGCCTGCCGGGGTACCGGTCGAGGGTTCGGCCGAGGGTCCGGTCGAAGGGCTGGGTGAGGAACTGGGCGAAAGGGCTGCCGAGGCGGTTGCCGAAGGGGCTGCCGAGAGGGCTGAGGGGGCGGCTGCCGAGGGGCATGCCGCCCAGGCGCCGTCGGCCCGGGCCGCGGTCGCCGAGACGGCCGGGCCGGGGCAGCAGGCCGCGGGCGGCGGGCGGCGGCGGGCGCGGCGGCCTTCCGTCGACGCGTTCCTGGAGGGCGACGCCGCGGGACCGGGAGGTGACGCCGGTGACTCCGGCGTTCCCGGCGCTACCGGGGCGGAGGGCACCACGCCGACCGGGCGGCGCAGGAGGCGCACGGCCGAGGAGCCGGTGCCCGCTCCGGCGCCGGTTCCGTCGCCGGACGAGGTGCCCGGGGGGACCGGACGCCGGCGCAGGCGGCCGGCCGAGGACACGGTCGCGGGGCCGGGGGCCGGCGTGGCCGAGGGTTCCGTCGTCACGGCCGCCGAGCATGCCGCGGGCGCCGCGGCCGCGGGCACCGGCCTGGGCGGGACCGTGCCGCCGCAGGGCGTTCCCGCCCCGGCCGGGCGGCGGGCCCGGCGTGCCCTCGAGGATCAGCACGCGCTGCCGCCGGCGCTGCCCGCGCCGGCCGGTGAGGCGGACCCGGCCGACGCGTCCCGGCCGACCGGACGCCGGCGGCGTGCGCTGGCCTCCGCGGCGGAACGCGCCGCCGCGGCGGAAGCGGTGCCCCGTCAGGTGTTCGCCCTGCCGCCCGCCGACGCGGACCGGCCCGCCGGTGTGGCTCAGACGGGCCCGGGCCCCGAGGCGCCTCAGGCGGCGCCGGACCTTCCGGGGGGTGCCACGTCGCCGGGGATGAACATTCCCGCGCAGGGACAGGCACCGGGGCACGGGCAGGCGCCGGTACCGGCGCAGGTACCGGTACAGGGGCAGGTACCGGTACAGGGGCAGGTACCGGTACAGGGGCAGGTACCGGTACAGGGGCAGGGGCAGGGAACGGCTCATGGCGCTGATGCTGCCGGTACGGCCGGTACGGCCGGTACGGCCGGTTTCGCCGATGCTGCCGGTGGCGCCGGAGCGGATGCTTCCGGCGGCGGTCCGATCGACGACGGCCTGATCGACAGCGGTCTGGCGGACGACGGTCGGCACGACGCCGTTCCGCATGATCAGTCCGTCGGCCACACCCCGCCGCAGCCGCACCCGGTGAACGAGCCGGCAGGCCGCCGTCGCCGGGCCGTGCCCGCGTCCCCGGACGCGCCGGTGCCGGCCGCGATGCCGACGGCGACGCCCGGCCAGGGTGCTCCGGTCCCCGCACAGAACGTTCCGGCCCAGGACACCACCGGGCCGGCTCCGGGCGGACCCGTGCCCCCGCGGACCGCGACCGTGCCCGCGCAGGGAACGGCCGGTCAGGGCGTACCGACGGCGGTCCCGGGGGCCGGTGTTCCCGCCCAGGTCGCCCAGTCCGTCCAGACCGCCCAGGCCGCTCCGGCTCAGACCGTTCCCGGCCAGGAACCGCAGGTCACCGCTCCGCAGACGGCTCAGGGCACTCCCGCGCAACCGGTGGCCGCCCCGCCGTCCACGGGGCAGATCCCCGCCCAGGGCCCGGCAGCCGCGCCGGGCCGGGCGCAGGCCCGCGCCCAGGAAGAGCAGCCGGCCGGTCCGGCGCAGCCGCAGGCCGTCCCCGTTCCGCCCGCGCAGAACACGTCCGCGCAGAACGCGACCGGGCAGAACGCGACCGGGCAGAACGCGACCGGGCAGGTCGCCCTGGACGCCCAGCAGCCCGGCACTCCCGGTCAGCCCCTGCCGCAGCCGCAGTCGCAGCCGCTCCCCGAGTCCCGGCCCGCCCCCGCGGCGCAGGGCGTTCCCGCCCCGCAGCCGTGGCCCGTCGCCGGCGAGACCCCGGCCCCCGGCACCCCCGTACCGCCGGACGGTGCCGCCGCCCCGGACGACGCCCGGACGGCCGGCGCCGCCACTCCCGTACCTCCCGTAACGCCGGCGGGCACGAACCCGGCGCATGGTGCGCCGGCGCACGGTGCGGGGGCGGCTCCGCTGCCGCCGGAGAGCGCTCCGCGGCCCGCGCAGCCACTGCCCACGGAAGCCGCGGCACCGGCGGACCCGAACTCGACGCAGGGGCGGGCGATCAGCGTGCGGACGCTGGGCCAAGGCGTGCCGTTCAACCGGCAGGCGGCCCAGGTGCAGCAGCCGACGGCCACCCCCGCACCGCACCACCCGGGCGGTTCGGGCCGCCGCCGCAAGCTGGGGACGCCGCCCGACCCGGCCGCCGCCCGGCCGGAGCAGGGCGCCCGGCCGCACCCGGCCGGCGAGCAGGCCCCCGTACCGCCGCGCGCACCGGGGGCGGCCCCGCCGCAGCCGGCCGCCCCGGCACCGGCCGGCCAGCCGCACCGGCTCGCGCAGGCGAGCGAGGGGGCCGGGCGGTCGTACGCCATAGGCGCGCCCGACGAGAACGCCGCCGAGGGGCCCGAGCCGCTGGACGGTCCCGGCGGGGCCGTCGAGGTGGCGGACACCCCGCGTCCGCAGCCGATGGACGACGAGCTGCCGCCGGAGCCGCTGGACAACCCGCGGCGGCTGCTGGTGTGGCCCGCGCCGGACGTGTCCACGCAGCAGGCGCTGAGCGACCGCGGCTACCGGCCCGTCATCGTGCACTCGCGCGAGGAGGTCGACGCGCAGATCGCGGCCTTCCCCGCCGCGCTCTTCGTGGACCCGCTGACCGGGCCGATCACCCGTACGGCGCTCCAGTCGCTGCGGCAGGCGGCGGTGGCGGCCGAGGTGCCGGTGCTGGTCACGGCCGGGCTCGGGCAGGCGTCGCGGGACGCCGCCTACGGTGCCGATCCCGCCATCCTGCTGAAGGCGCTCGCGCCCCGCGACAGCGAGCAGCACCCGCCGCGCGTACTGCTCATCGAGGAGCACGCGGAGATCGCACTGGCGCTGACCGCGACGCTGGAGCGGCGCGGGATGCAGGTGGCGCGGGCGGCGAGCGACACCGACGCGGTGGCGCTGGCGGCGCAGTTCCGGCCCAACCTGGTCGTGATGGACCTGATGCGGATGCACCGGCGCCAGGCCGGGATCGTGGACTGGCTGCGCGCGAACGGACAGCTCAACCGCACCCCGCTGGTCGTCTACACGGCCGCCGTCGACCAGGCCGACCTGCCGCGCCTGGCCTCGGGGGAGACGGTGCTGTTCCTCGCGGAGCGGTCCACCAGTACCGAGGTGCAGACGCGGATCGTCGACCTGCTCGCCCGGATCGGCACCAACTGACCGACGGGTCGCCGGCCCGCTCGGTGAGTGGTCGCCCCCGGGCCCGGCGCTCCGCGACGGCGGTGAGTCCGGGGGTGCGGTGCTGCCGGGCCGGGCGGTGACCGCCGTACGACGGTGGGACGGCGACTGTCGTACGCCGGCTGTCGTACGGCGGCTGTCGTACGGCGATGCGGCGGGTGAGCGGGACGGCCGTCAGAGCTCGGTGACGTCCAGCTCCCCCTCGGCGTACCGCCTGCGCAGCACCTTCTTGTCGAACTTGCCGACGCTCGTCTTGGGCACCGACTCGACGACCGTCCAGCGCTCCGGGAGCTGCCACTTGGCGATCTTGCCCTCCTCGGCGAGGAAGGCGCGCAAGGACGCGAAGTCGGCCGTCGCGCCCTCCTTGAGGACGACGGTGGCCAGCGGGCGCTCGCCCCACTTGTCGTCGGGGACGGCGACGACGGCGGCCTCGGCGACGTCCGGATGGGCCATGAGGGCGTTCTCCAGCTCCACCGAGGAGATCCACTCGCCGCCGGACTTGATGACGTCCTTGGCCCGGTCGGTGAGGGTGAGGAAACCGTCGGGGGAGATCGTCCCGACGTCGCCCGTCTTCAGCCAGCCGTCCTCGCTGAACTTGTCGGCGGGGCGCAGCGGTTCGGCATCGGGGCCGTTGTAGTAGGCGCCCGCGATCCACGGGCCGCGGACCTCCAGCTCGCCCGCCGACTCGCCGTCCCAGGGCAGGCGCTCCCCGCCGGGACCGGTGAGGCGGGCCTCGACGCCGGCCGGGAAGCGGCCCTGCGTGAGCCGGTAGCCGAACTCCTCCTCCGTGCCGACCGCGTGGGCCGGCGGGCGGGCGACCGTGCCGAGCGGGGACGTCTCCGTCATGCCCCAGGCGTGGCAGACCCGCATGCCCAGCCGGTCGAACGCCTCCATCAGGGCGGGCGGGCAGGCGGAGCCGCCGATGGTGACCTGGGTGAGGGAGGACACGTCGCGCGGCCTGGCGGTCAGTTCGGCGAGCAGGCCCTGCCAGATGGTGGGGACGGCGGCGGCGTGGGTCGGCTTCTCGCTCTCGATCATCGCGGCGAGCGGCGCGGGCTGGAGGAACCGGTCCGGCATCAGCATGTTCACGCCGGTCATGAAGGTGGCGTGCGGCAAGCCCCACGCGTTCACATGGAATTGGGGCACGACGACCAGCGAGGTGTCCTCGTCGGTCAGGCCCATCGACTGGGCCATGTTGACCTGCATGGAGTGCAGGTAGACGGAGCGGTGGCTGTAGACCACGCCCTTGGGGTCGCCGGTGGTGCCGGAGGTGTAGCACATGGCGGCGGCCGTGCGCTCGTCCAGCTCCGGCCAGTCGTACGCCGTCGGCTTCCCGGCGATCAGCTCCTCGTACTCGTGCACCCGGACCGGGGTCCCGGCCAGCAGGGAGCGGTCGCCCGGGCCGGAGACGACGACGTGCTCGACCGTCTTCAGGCGGGGCAGCAGCGGGGCGAGGAGCGGCAGCAGGGAGCCGTTGGCGATCACGACCCGGTCGGCCGCGTGGTTCACGATCCAGGCGAGCTGCTCCGGCGGCAGGCGGAGGTTGAGGGTGTGGAGCACGGCGCCCATGGAGGGGATGGCGTAGTAGGCCTCGACGTGCTCGGCGTTGTTCCACATCAGGGTGCCCAGCACGTCCCCCGGTCCCATGCCGAGGTCCTTGAGGGCGTGCGCCAGCTGGGCCGCGCGGGCGCCGATCTCCGCGTAGGAGCGGCGGTGCGGTGCGCCCTCGCCGGTCCAGGTGGTCACCTGCGAGGTGCCGTGGACCGTCGACCCGTGGGTCAGGATCCTGGAGATCAGCAGCGGTACGTCCTGCATGGTGCTCAGCACGGCATCCTCCCGGGGCGTCATTGCCGGCGCGGCGGCAAGGGTTGCGCTGATTCTGCGCACATACCGCTTGGTATGTCACTAGGGGAGGACGATCGATCACCTCACGGTCCGGACACGATCGCCCCGCCACCGGACCGCTCCGGGCTCCGGGATCTTCCTCTACCGGAGCACCCCGAGCCCCGGGACCTTCCCCTACCGCTCCCGCTACCGGACCACCCCGAGCTCCGGGTCCTCCCGCAGCTTGCCCAGCGCCCGCGACACCGCCGACTTCACCGTGCCGACGGAGACACCGAGCACCGCGGCCGTCTGGGCCTCGCTGAGATCCTCGTAGTACCGCAGGACGACCATCGCCCGCTGCCGGGCGGGCAGCCGCATGACCGCCCGCCACATCGCGTCGTGCAGTGCCTGTCGCTCGGCCGGGTCGTCGCTCCCGGGTACGGATTCCGGCTCGGGCAGCTCGTCGCAGGCGAACTCGTCGACCTTGCGCTTGCGCCACTGCGACGTCCGGGTGTTCACCAGGGCCCGGCGCACATAGCCGTCGAGCGCGCGGTGGTCCTCGATGCGTTCCCAGGCGACGTACGTCTTGGCGAGCGCGGTCTGCAGCAGGTCCTCCGCGTCGCTCGGGTTCGCGGTCAGCGACCGGGCGGTACGCAGCAGCACCGGCTGGCGGGCCCTCACATAGGACGCGAACGACGGGTACGCGAGGGTCTGCGGCGCTGCCGCGGCGGCATCCGAAGCGCTGGTGCAGACGAGTGTGGTCATGGCTCCACGCTATGAGCGAGGGGGCCGCCCCGGATCGGTCCCAGGTCCCGAAGCCGGATCCGCCTCAGGTTGTAGGGGTGGGGGTGGCCGCACCTCCTGTAGGTGGAGCAGAGGATGAGGGCCCCTGGGGGTTCATCCCTGAGGGCGGCACGGCAGGACGCGGGGCCCTCACGCGTCCTGCCGCACACACGCCTGCGCGGCGGTGCCGAAGCACCGCCGCGCAGACGCGAAACGACCCCATGAAGCACACCCACAGTCGGTGAGGAGCCGGGCCGGCCAGCCGTGCCGTTCCCGGCCCCTCAGCTCACCACCACAGCGGGGAGAAGCTGACGGCGACGTTCTCGTTGCCCTGGTTGATGGCCGTGAACGCGGAGCCGTCGACCTGCGCGGTGTTGTTCTGGTTCGAGGCGCCGGAGCCGACCGCCTGCTGCTGCGTGGTGGCCGAGTTGCCGTTGTTGTCGTCGCCGACACCGCTGCCGAGGATGCCGGCGAACGCCTCCGCCGCGGTGGCGCTCGATCCGTTGTCCGCGAAGGCGCCGTTGTCCGCGGTGGCGACGCCGGCGAAGAGGGCGGCGGCGAGCGGGAGGGCGGAGACGGCGGCGATGACGCGGGCGGTACGGATGCTTGCCATGTTGTTCCTCCAGGAAGGTGCGCACCGACCAGCTGCCGGAAGCGCAGGAAGTACGTGAACCAGGCTGTCCACCAAGGCAGTTGGCCGACCGCCTCGGTGTTGTGCACGACGTCGCGAGATCAGAGTTGCCCACCGGCCCCCCGGCGAACCACCCCGGAAGCCCCGATTCGCCCTCAAGCGTGAGGACAAGTCGATAAACCCTTTTGCACCCCTTGTGCGCCCGCTCAGGACAGTACGGGCGGCCCCACCTCAAGCGCCACAAGAGGTGAAGCGTTCCGCCACGCCACTCATCTCCCGCCCGGCACCGGCGTGTCGCGCACGCTCCCCCCTTCCGCATCCGAACGCGAGAACGAAAAGGAATACTCGGCCGCCCCTGCCCGGCGGTCCGCGCCACCGTCGCACCGGCGCACCGTCGCACCGGCGGCCCGCGGGGTGCCGGCACGGAGAGCCGGCGCCGGGCTACGGACCCGGAGGGACGGGCCGCCGGCCGTCGGCGGCTTCCTTGCGCCACGCGCTGACGCCGAGCCGGCCCGTGGTGCCGAGGTCGAGGTCCGGGGCGACCATCACGGGAGCGGCATCGGCCCGGGCCCTGACCCGGACGTACGGCACCTCCACCGCGGTACCGAAGCCGGTGGTGTTGCGCCACATCAAGCCGGCGGAGGCGGACTGTCCCGGGTTCAGCGTCACCGGCCGGGGCGGGGCGTCGAAGTGGGGCATCAGGGCGATGTCCCCACTGCCCCGCACGATCTCGATTCCGTCGACCGGCTCGTGGTCCTCGTCGAGGAGCCCGAGCACCGGGTAGCCGCTGAGGGAGTACGGGCGGCTGCCGCAGTTCTGCAGACGCAGCCCCACGACCCGCAGCCCCATGGCCGCGTCCCCCTCGTCGGCGGTGAGGCGCAGTCCGGACGCCGGACAGGGGCCTTCGGGAGCCGGCGCCTCGTCGGAGGGCACCCTCTTCACGTCGACGATCCGCACGCGCCCCGCGCCGTGGACGCCGGGCGCGGTCACCGCGCCGAGGGTGCGCCGCACGGTCCGGCCGGCCCCGACGGAGCCCACCGTCTCGGTCGTGTTCGCCATCGCCGCCCCCTGCTCGGAGCGGATGGAAAAGGTGATGGTGTACGTGAACGGCTCGGCCTCACGGTTGGTGACGGTGTACACCACGGCACACTGGGAACGGCCCGCGCCCGTGCCCGCGCCCGTGTCTGCATCCGTATCCGTATCCGTGTCCGTATCCGTGTCCGTGTCCGACGGTGAACCGGCGCCGCCGGACGCCGCGCTCGCTCCGACGATCCGCACCCCGTCCCGCTCTCCGACGGCTCCGGTACCGGAGTCGGCGGAGGCGTCGGTACCACACGTCCCCGCCGCCTTGTCACCCCTGTCACCGGCTTCGCCGCCCCCTCCCGGCACGGCGGCCTCGGTACCGCAGGCACCGATCAGGAGAACGGCGGCCAGGGCACCTGAGACCGCGAGGGGCACGGAGTTTCGCATCGCCCCACCCCATCAGGGGCGGGCCCACCAGGCCGTGGCGGAAGCCACAGTTCCGGACACAGGCGTGTCACAAGCCCGACCGGACGAAAGAGCACCGGAGAGAACACCCTCCCCTCCCCTCCCCTCCCCTCCCCTCCCCTCCTCCCTCTCCCACGACCCTGCGGACAGACCGTCACCCGGCCATCGGTGACGGTCCCGCGCGACGATGCACACGTACGGTGCCGCCGCGATCGAAGCCCCATCACACGTACGGGTGAGCGTCAGGGTCGGGAGGCAGGGTAGGGGAGCGTTGTCCCGGGTCCTGCGGAAGGTCTGGCACGACACTGGCCCACAAGGCGAAAAAGCCTGCTGGGAAAGGGTTTTGCGGAATGCGGCGAGAACACGGGAAGCACTTCTGATCTTCTTCCGTCAACGACGTGCGCGTGTCTCCACCGGGGTAAACGTCCCGATTGCTCAGAATGTTGCCTACTGCCCCATTTGAAACTATGAAGTTTCGTTGCCGAGGAGCATGACATGCAGGTTCGCAGGTGGCTCCCAGACCAGCCCACCCGTATCGGCCGGCACGACTGGCCGGACGAGGGTGACAACGGAACGCACCTGCGACTGCGAGCCGGTTCCATCGTGGTACTGGACCGTCAGGCCTGGCGAATCCTGGAGATCAACAGCTACACCAGCGACCGGTGGCCGGACTCCTACGAGAAGGCGTGGCGCGACCACGTGGAGCTGTGGTGGCACGCCAACGAACTGCGGCGGGCCAACAACCAGGCGGTCAAACCGGCCCCCGAACGCGCCGAGTTCTACAAGCGCCCGGTGATCCTGGTGCTGCGCAACGAGAACCTCCCCCGGTCCACGCCCAAGCACTGGTGCGCCCCCGCCAGCCACGACTGGCAGGTCCTCCCCGAGCACTACGCGGTCTGCCGCGCCTGCGGAGAGCTGCCGCCCTGCCGCCACGGGGAGTACCGCTGGGAGGGCGGCCCCCGCTGGCCGGAGCAGAACGGCGGTATCCCGCTCATGGTGCCGGAGGGCTGCTGCATGGGGTGCGCCGAGCTGATCAAGCCGCGGGTGCGGACCGTACGCTTCCCCGGGCCGAACCTCTGGTACCCGGATCTGGGGGAGGACACGGCGGTCTTCCACGCCCGCGCCTCCTGCGCCGACCAGGTCGACTGCTACCGCATGCAGTGGCAGACCGAGTACACCCCACGCTCCTCCGCCCACGCCCCCCTGGCGTTCTCGGGCTTCGACCACTTCGTGCTGCCCCGGACACGCCACGCGCCGGATCTGACCCCGTACGCCCAGCGGCCCACCCGGGACCAGCACCCCGTACCGGTCGAACCCTCACCGTCGGCATCGGCGTCGGCGTCGGCGTCGGCGGAGGAGGAGTACGCCTCCGCGACCGGTGACTCCGGCGCCTACCACACCTCGTACGACACCTACGACGGCTACGACGAATACGAGGGCTACGACGGCCATGACGGATACGACGGCTACGGAAGGGAGGCGGAGGCCGGTGAGACGCCGGCCGGCTCGTCGACGCCGGTCGTCCCCAAGCCGGTGCACCACGCGGCACACCAGCCGGCACACCAGCCGGCGTACCAGCAGGCACCCGCGCCCGTGACCGCCGGCGCACCCACGGCGGAACCGGCTGCCCCGGCCCGGCCCGCCGCAGCGGACCCCTCCCCCGCCACCGGTGTGTCCGCGCCCACCACCGGTACCACCACGGCCACCGGCACGGCAGAGGCGTCCGCGCCCGCCGGTGCCTCCCCCTCCGAAGGGGACACCGGACTGGCCCTTCAGGCGGCGGAGGAACTGGGTCTGTCCCTGGCCGGCCGCCCGGCCTTCCACAACGCGGAGCAGGCGGCCCGGGTGATCGAGGAACTCACCGCTGCGGTCCGCAACATCGCACTCTGCCTGAACAACCCGGCCGCTCGCGAGCGCTCCTGACCCGGGCAGGGGACGGCAGGCGACGGCCCACGGACCGGACCACGGCACGGCACGGCATGGCGTGGCGTGGCACGGCATGGCGTGGCGTGGCACGGCATGGCGTGGCGTGGCGGGCATCACGCGGAAGGGGCGCCTCTCGACGAGAGGCGCCCCTTGCGCATCACACACCTTCGGTCCGCGGAGGCGGTGGGATTTGAACCCACGGTGACATCGCTGCCACGACGGTTTTCAAGACCGTTCCCTTCGGCCGCTCGGGCACGCCTCCCCGCGCCGCCTGTGACCGGTGGCGCGGGACCAGGGTAGCGGGTCGCTCCGCGCGCGCGTGGGTCAGCTGTCGCCGACGCGGGAGCCCAGGGTGAGTTCGACCGTGTGCTGCCTGCCGTCGCGCTCGTAGGTGACCGTGACCTTGTCGCCGGGCTGGTGGGTCCAGATCTCGCCGATCAGGGTCGGGCCGCTGTCGATCACCCGGTCGTCCAGCTTGGTGATGACGTCGCCGGGCCGCAGGCCGGCCTTGTCGGCGGGGCCGCCCTGCTCGACCGCCTCGGAGCCGCCGACGCCCTGGTCGGTGATCTGGGCGCCGTCCGCCGTGTCCTCCAGGGAGACGGAGGCGCCGATCTTGGCGTACACCGGCTTGCCGGTCTTGATCAGCTGCTGGGCGACGTACTTGGCCTGGTTGACCGGGATGGCGAAGCCCAGGCCGATGGAGCCGGCCTGGCCGGCGCCGCCCAGGCCGTTGCTCGCGGACTGGATCGCGGAGTTGATGCCGATGACGTTGCCCCGGGCGTCCAGCAGCGGGCCGCCGGAGTTGCCCGGGTTGATCGAGGCGTCGGTCTGCAGGGCGCTCATGTAGGACGCCTTGCTGCCGGCGCTGCCGTCGCTGGAGGCCACAGGGCGGTTCTTGGCGCTGATGATGCCCGTGGTCACCGTGTTGGACAGGCCGAAGGGGGCGCCGATGGCGATCGTGGAGTCGCCGACGGCGACCTTGTCGGAGTCGCCGAGCGGGAGCGGCTTCAGGTCCGAGGGGGCGTTCTCCAGCTTGATGACCGCCACGTCGTAGCCCTGGGCGTGGCCGACCACTTCGGCGTCGTACTTCTTGCCGTCGGGGAAGGTCGCGGTGAGCCTGCCGCCGTCGACCGCCTCCGCCACCACGTGGTTGTTGGTGACGATGTGGCCCTGCTTGTCGAAGACGAAGCCGGTGCCCGTGCCGCCCTCGCCGCCGGCGCCCTCGGCCTCGATGGTGACCGTGCTCGGCAGTGCCTTGGCGGCCACGGCCGCGACCGTGCCGTCGTCGCGCTTGACGGAGCCGCCGGTGTCGGAGGCGGAGACCGTGGTGGAACCGGTCTCGTCGCCGTCCTTGGCCAGGGTGTAACCGAGGCCGCCGCCCAGGCCGCCCGCGGCCAGCGCGGCGATCAGGAGGGCGGCGATCAGCCCGCCGCGCCCTCGGCCGGACTTCGGTGCGGGCGGCTGGTACGAGGAGCCCCAGCCGCCGCCGGAACCGTCCCCGGCCGGGCCGAACGCCGGGCCGGCCGGCGGCGGAGGCGGCGGCCAGGCGGCGTCGGGGGCCGAGCCCTGCCGGGACCCGTACCCGTAGGGGCCGGCGGCGGGGTGCGTCTGTGCGGCGGGTCCCCGGGAGGCGTCGTCCGGGCCCGCCGCCGGGGGCGCGGACGGGGGCGCGGGGGTGCCGCCGTGCGGCGCCGTCCCCTCCTGCGGGGAGGCTGCGGGAGAATCCACCGGCACGGGGGGTGCGGACGGGGCCGGGGGTACCGCGGTGCCCTCGTTCTCGGTGCTCACAGCTTCTCTCCTCGGTCACGGCTGTTGATCGGTCGCGCTGGCGGGTCGCGGCCACGCTCGTCACGCCGGTCGACGGTCCGGCGCGATGCAGCTGTGCATGTGTTCGTATGCCAGCATTTCCCACGGCCCGTCAGAGCACCATAAGCCGTGGCTGTGGGTCCGCGGTCGTTCCTTACAGCAGGTCATCAAAGACTAAACGGACTCGGTGTCCCTGCATCCGGCATACGTCTTCCCCCGCGCAGTGGCACCATGTCGCGGTGACCCACGCACGGCAGCACCGGATCCAGGTCGTCGCCCACCGGGGCGCCTCCGAGGACGCCCCCGAACACACCCTGGCCGCGTACCGGAAGGCCATCGAGGACGGCGCGGACGCCCTCGAGTGCGATGTGCGCCTGACCGCCGACGGCCACCTCGTCTGCGTCCACGACCGCCGCGTCAACCGTACGTCCAACGGGCGCGGCGCCGTCTCGGCCCTGGAGCTCGCCGACCTGGCCGCCCTGGACTTCGGCTCGTGGAAGACGCGGGAGACCTGGCGGGGGCGCGACGAGCAGCCCCAGTGGGAACACCGGCCGGAGGACCGGGAGGCCACCTCCGTCCTCACCCTGGAACGGCTGCTCCGGCTCGTCCGCGACGCCGGGCGCCGGGTGGAGCTGGCCATCGAGACCAAGCACCCCACGCGCTGGGCGGACCAGGTCGAGGAGCGGCTGCTGCTGCTCCTGAAGCGGTTCGGGCTGGACGCCCCGGCCGACCCCGCGCAGTCCCCGGTGCGTGTGATGAGCTTCTCGGCCCGCTCGCTGCACCGGGTGCGGGCCGCCTCGCCGACGCTGCCCACGGTCTATCTGATGCAGTTCGTCTCGCCCCGGCTGCGCGACGGACGGCTGCCCGCGGGGGTCGGGATCGCGGGCCCGTCCATCCGGATCGTGCGCAGCCATCCCGCGTACGTCGAGCGGCTGAAGGGGGCCGGTCACCAGGTGCACGTGTGGACCGTGAACGAGCCCGAGGACATCGATCTCTGCGTGGAGCTGGGCGTCGACGCCATCATCACCAACCGGCCGCGCGCGGTGCTGGACCGGCTCGGCCGCTGACCGCAGCCCCCGCCCCCCGCCCCCCGGGGGTCCGGATCCGGCCATCTGCCGGTTCACTCGATGACAGGGAGTGCTCCGGCGCGTTCAGAACGTGTTCGACCGTGACGAATGCGTCACCGGCAGGCGATCAGTCGGTTTCCGGTACAGGCCAATGGGGCATCCACTCCGTGGCGTGGGGCGAAGGAGGTCTCGGGGGTGGCGTTGGTGGTGGCACAGGAGGTGCCCACGTCGTCGAGCATGGCCGTGCCCCATGGCCCTGCGGGCGTGGGGGAAGCACGGCGCTGTATGCGCGATCAGTTGCGCAGAGGCGGCGTGGCGGAATCGGTCATCGACGATGCCGTATTGATCCTTTCCGAACTTTTGAGCAATGCATGCAAACACGGCCGCCCCCTGGGCGGCGCCCTGGCCGGGGACGGCGCCGTCCGTGCCGCCTGGCGGGTGGAGGGCAGCGGCCGGCTCGTCGTCGAGGTCACGGACGGCGGCGGCCCGACCCGCCCGGCGCCGGCCACCCCGTCGGTCACCGCGCACGGCGGCCGCGGGCTGAACATCATCACCGCGCTGGCCGACGACTGGGGCGTACGGGACGACGCCTGCGGCGAGGTCACGGTCTGGGTCGTCGTCCACGACGACGTGCACGACCCCGACGCCGGGCACCGCCGTGACGACTTCGCCACGCGGGTCGGGGCCCCGCCGGTGTCCGAGATACCCGGCCTGGGCTACGCGAGCGCGTTCGACGATTTCGGCTGAGCGGAGGCCGGCGCCGGGCACGGCGCCGGCAGGCCGGCCGAACTCCCTTTGTCCACAGGGTCCCGTCGGCCGTGGCGTGAACGGCTAGGCTCGCGCCGTACCAGAAGAGCCGTAACCGGGAGACACCCACGATGGCCAAGAAGCGACCCCAGACGAAGGCCAAGCGCCCGCAGCTCACCGACGGAGAGGTCCCGGTTGTCGGCGCCCGCGAGCCCTGCCCGTGCGGCAGCGGCCGCCGCTACAAGGCCTGCCACGGCCGGGCCGCCGCGCAGGCCGTGACCGAGCTGGTGCAGCGCCCGTTCGAGGGGCTGCCCGGCGAGTGCGACTGGGTGGCACTGCGGGAGCTGGTCCCCGCGGCCACGGCCGAGCTGACGCTGAAGGACGGACTGCCCGAGGGCGTCCCGTCGGTCACGCTGGCCACGGTCCTGCCGATGGCCTGGCCCGCGCTGCGCCGCGACGACGGCTCGGTGCTGCTCGGCCTGCAGAACGACACGGCGTCGGGCGACATCAGCCGCGACCTCGCCGACACCCTCCTGCGCGCGCTGACCGCCGAGCCGGGCACCCCGGTGCAGGGCCGCCGCGCCCCGGCCGACGGGCCGCGCCTGCAGGACCTGCTCGACCCCGAGGGCCGGTTCGAGCCGGTGGTGCACGAGGGCTTCGAGTTCTGGGTGCCGGACCCGGAGAACACCACGCCGGAGGTGGCCGCCTCCCTGGAGCGGGCCAACGCCGCCGCGATCCCCACCGTCAGGCTCCAGGGCGTGGACGCCGCCTACTGGTGCCGGACGCCGGAGAAGAACCACCTGCGGTGGGTGATGCCGCACGCGGAGGAGCGGCTTCTGGACGCTCTGGCGCGGCTGCAGGCCGCCGGGCGCTCCACCCTCGGCGAGGGCACGCGGCTGGTCGGCTCCTTCCGCGCCCACGGGCTCACCGTCCCCGTCTGGGACCTGCCCGGCGAGGTCACCGCGCAGGACGTGGAGAAGCCGGCGGCCGAGTTCGCCGAGCGCCTCGCCGAGGCCCTGGCCTCGGACGCCCCGCTCACCGCCGACGAGCGCCGTGCCCGCGGCGGACTGACCAACCGGCAGGTCACGCTCAGCTGACGCGCACCGGGGACCGCAGTGGCCGGGAACCACAGTGGCCGGGGACCACAGTGGCCGGGGACCGAGGACCGGCGGACACACCGGTCCCCGGATCACTGCGGTCCCAGGCGGACACACCGGTCCCCGGATCACTGCGGTCCCAGCGGGTGGCGCAGATCACAACTCTCCGTCGGCACAGGGCATTCGGCGAGGCGGAGGGCGACCGAATGACGACCGGGCGATGACCGGAAACACAGAGATCGAATTTGCTAACCGCCGATCCCTTGTTACCGTTCGAGTAGCCCGGTTGCTGGTGCATCCCCCGTCGCCAGCAACCGGGTCTTTCCATGCGCGGGCAACCGGGCCTTTCCCCGCGCGTCGGCCCGTACGGAACACGGCCGCACGTCAACCGACCGGGCCCGTGGGCGAGTTGCTCCCGGCGCGCAGCAGCAGCGGACCGGCCGCCGTCCCGTCGTCCGGCGCGGCGAACTCCGCGACGGCGCTGTACTCCGCCGGCGCTCCCCGCAGGCGCTCCCGGGGCGTCTCACACGTCCCCGGCTCGTCCTCCTCCCCCACCGCGCAGTGCATCCGCACGGCCCGGCCGCCGGGTCCCATCAAGCTCAGCACCAGGTGCAGCGGGCCGCCGGTCGCGTTGCGGTAGTAGGTCCGCGCCCAGGTCCGCTCCGGCTGGACCAGGAGACAGGTCTGCGCCTCGATACCGCCGGGCGAGGTCAGTTCCGGCCCGCAGCGCACGGCGGTGGCCGCACCGAGTCCGAGCTGCGATGGCGTACGCGGGAGGCCAGAACTGGGCGCCTTGCCGTCGGCACCGCCACCGGACGGCGCGGGGGACTCCCGCACCTGCGGACGGGTCTCGCCCACGGGGCCCACGGGGCCCGCGGACGCCACGGCGAACGGGAGCACGACCGCGCACGCCACGATGCCCATGAGGGCGGTCAGCCGGATCCGCCGGGGATCGGGCCCGCCGCCCGGCACTTCCCCGGCACCTTGGCGCACGGCCGCGGACCGCCGGTGCCGGACGGCACCGGCACCGGCACCGGCGCCGTCCGTGCCGGGCTGCGGGCGACGCCGCCACCCGCCTGGTGTCCGGCGGTCCCGCCCGGGCACGGGGTGAGCTCCGGGCCGGTGATGCTCCCCACGATGAAGCGGCATGAAGCGGACGATAACGACACCGTGCGGGCCACCGGCCCCGCCCGCGCCGACACCCCTACAACTCGGGCGCGCTCACACCCGTACGAGTGAGGGCGTCGACGACCGCGTCCACCACGGCCTCCACGTCGGGCAGCCAGGGCGAGGCCGAGCCGGGCAGCGGTGCCCGCTCCCAGCGGACGGTGCCCTGGCCGGTCTCGGACGGGGGCAGGGCCAGGTAGCCGCCCTCGCCGTGGAAGCGCAGGGAGCCGGGGACGAAGTCCTTGGCGTACAGCAGTTCGCCGAGCTGCTCCATGGAGTACGGACGGACCAGCAGCGACCAGCGGGACGGTGAGGCGACGACCGGGCCGAGCCGCATGCCGCCGCGGTCGAGCGCGGCCAGCGCGCGGGCCGCCGGCAGCGCGGGCAGCGAGACCGCGCACGGGGCCTGGCCACCGGTGGCCAGGATGATCGGTGCCGCCGGGCGGTTGGTCCACCACCAGCGCACCATGCGCGCGTCGGTCGTGGCCGCGAGGAGGCCGGGGTCGAAGGGGTGGGCACCGGGCACCGTGCACTCCGGGTCCGGGCAGACGCAGCGGGACCGTCCCCGCGGGTCGGCCGTCACGCCCGGGAGCACGGGCCACTGCCATCGCGTCGCGAAGGTCAGGGCCGCGCCGATCAGCTCAGGCTCCCCGTCCTTCCGCTGGGACAGGAGCCTGCGTCGCCTTCCGAGGATCTCGCGCATGAGCGCTCGTTCCTTTCCGTTGCACGCCTGGCAACACCGTGGGCCACTTCACACCATGCGTCGATCTCTTCACTGTGCGTACCTGCCGGCGCATCACACCCCCGCGGCGGGCAAGGGGTACCCCAAGGGCCGAGCTCGGTCTGCGTCCGCGGCCGTACGTCCGTACCGGGTTCCTCAAGAGCACGGGCGTGGCGCGGGGGTGGCGAAGTCTGGCGTTTTGCCGTTCCGCGTATTTCTCTCCGCCTCCGCCACGGGAGGATGGGGCACGGTCGCCGGTGGTGGAGACGCCAGGGCCCGCCGCCAGGTTCCGGGGGAACCGACCATCCCTGGTCTTCACCGAGTACGTACCCATCACGACCGTTGTGACGCTCCGTGGAGCACCTCCAGTCGACCGCAACAAGCCGTCCTCCCGGGCAGTTTCAAGCCAACTTCGCCTTTCCGCAAGGGGGTCGGAAACGGAATCGCTCGCGCCTCACGGACACCCGGAATACCGGCAGGACAATGCTGGACATCTCCGTACGAGTGCGTGTACATGTGGAGGCACTGCTAGCGGCGCAGAAGACATGGGGGTTTGCGATGCTTTCCAGCAGTACGCACCGGTCGGAAAGCCGGTTGCCATGAACGCTCCGCACCCTCCGAAAGTGGCCGGAATCGATTCGGCGGTTCCGGCGCCCGCCCACACTGTCGCCTCCGCCGCCGGCGCCTCCCCGGTCCGGCCGCGCTCCACTCCGGCCGCCCCCGGCGCCCTCCTCCAGGACCGGCTGGCCGGCTGGGTCTCCGGCCTCACGACCCTGCACGAGTTCACCGAACGCCTCGCGCGCACGGACACGCTCGCCGAGGCCCTGCAGGAACTGCTCCGCGCGGGTTCCGCCCTGGTGGGCGCCCGGCGCGGCCTCGTCGTCCTGGAACCGGCCGACGGACTGGGCCCCGACACCACCGTCGGCCTGGGCCTGGCCCGCGCCGACCTCGGCCACCTGGAGACCGTGCCGCGCGGCTCCCTGCCGTACGGCCGGCTCCTCGACGCGCCGGCCGGACCGGGGGACGGCGCCGACGGCGTCGCCCGGCCCGACCTGTTCGCCGAGGAGGGGCTCGACCCGCGCCACCGCGAGGTCGCCGCCCGCCTCGGCTACGCCGCCAGCTACGCCCTTCCCCTGTCCACCGAGGCCGCCGGCCGGCTGGGCGCCGCCGTCTGGCTGTACGACGAGCCCGCCGAGCCCGACGAACGCCGGCGCCACCTCGTCGGGCTGTACGCCCGCTACGCCACCGCGCACCTCGCCCGGCTGCGGGAGGTCGAACGCACGCGCGCGTGCATGGCGACGATGACCGAGGAGCTGCTGCCCTCGCGGCTGCCGCGCATCGCCGGCGTCCGGCTCGCCGCCCGGCACCGCACCGGGCCGCGCGGCGGCGGCGACTGGTACGACGCGCTGCCGCTGCCCGAGGCCGCGCTCGGCCTCGCCGTCGGATCGGTCACCGGCTCGGGGCCGAGCGCGGTCGCCGCGATGGGCCGGCTGCGGGCGTCGCTGCGGGCGTACGCCGTGATGGAGGGCGAGGACCCGGTCGCCGTCCTGTCCGACCTGGAGCTGCTGCTGCGGCTGACCGAACCGGCCCGCTCGGCCACCGCGCTGTTCGGCTACTGCGAGCCCGCCCTGCGCCGGATCACCCTCGCCGGGGCCGGGCACAGCCCGCCGCTGCTGGTCGGTCAGCGGCGCACCGAGTTCGTGGAGACCTCCGTCTCGGCTCCCCTCGGGATGCTCGCCTGCTGGGAGGCGCCCAGCGTGCAGATCCACGCCGAGCCGGGAGAGACGGTGCTGCTGTACACCGACGGGCTGCTGCGCCGCACCGGCGAGGCGGCCGACCGCGCCTTCGCCCGGCTGCACACGGCGGCGTCCGGGGTGCCGCGGGCGGCGCGCAGCGACCCCGACGCCGTCGCCGAGCACGTGCTGCGCACGGTGCTGCCGGACGGGCTGGACCGGTCGGAGGGCGAGGAGGACGTCGTGCTGCTGGCGGTCCGTTTCGAGTAGCCGCGCGGGCAGCGCCCCGGGGTGCCCCGGGGCACCCCGGGGTGTCACACGGTGTGACGGGTCCTTCGGCCTCTGGGTCTCCTTCCTCGCGTCCGTACGATGGGGGGTGGTCCAGTGCCGTATCAAGGAGGATGACCGTGGCGGAGGAGCTCCCGGAGACCCCGGAGACTTCTGAGGAAGAGCCGATCAAGCAGCGCAAGAACGGCCTGTACCCGGGCGTGTCCGACGAGCTGGCCGAGAACATGAAGACCGGCTGGGCCGACACCGAGCTGCGCGACCTCGCGCCCGTCCCGCAGGCCGCCGAGACCGCCGCCCGCCGCGCCGCGCTGTCCGCGCGCTTCCCCGGCGAGCGCCTGGTGATCCCCGCGGGCAACCTGAAGACCCGCTCGAACGACACCGAGTACCCCTTCCGCGCGTCGGTCGAGTACGCGTACCTCACCGGCAACCAGACCGAGGACGGCGTCCTGGTCCTGGAGCCCGCGGGCGAGGGCCACGAGGCGACGATCTACCTGCTGCCGCGCTCCAACCGCGAGAACGGCGAGTTCTGGCTCGACGGCCAGGGCGAACTGTGGGTCGGCCGCCGCCACTCCCTCACCGAGGCCGAGAAGCTGTACGGCATCCCCGCCTCCGACGTGCGCGAGCTGGCCGGGAAGCTGAAGGAGGCCACCGGCCCGGTGCGCGTCGTGCGCGGGTACGACGCCGGCATCGAGGCCGCGCTGACCGACAAGGTCACCGCCGAGCGCGACGAGGAACTGCGCGTCTTCCTCTCCGAGATGCGGCTGGTCAAGGACGACTTCGAGATCGGCGAGCTGCAGAAGGCCGTCGACTCCACCGTGCGCGGCTTCGAGGACGTGGTGAAGGTCCTCGACAAGGCCGAGGCGACGAGCGAGCGCTACATCGAGGGCACGTTCTTCCTCCGCGCGCGCGTGGAGGGCAACGACGTCGGTTACGGCACCATCGCCGCCGCCGGCCCGCACGCCTGCACGCTGCACTGGGTCCGCAACGACGGCCCGGTCCGCTCCGGCGACCTGCTGCTGCTGGACGCGGGCGTGGAGACGCACACGTACTACACCGCCGACGTCACGCGGACGCTGCCGGTCAACGGCCGCTTCGACGAGATCCAGAAGAAGATCTACGACGCGGTGTACGAGGCCCAGAAGGCCGGCATCGCAGCGGTGAAGCCGGGGGCCAAGTACCGCGACTTCCACGACGCCGCGCAGCGCGTGCTGGCCGAGAAGCTCGTCGAGTGGGGCCTGGTCGAGGGCCCGGTGGAGCGGGTGCTGGAGCTGGGACTCCAGCGCCGCTGGACGCTGCACGGCACCGGCCACATGCTCGGCATGGACGTCCACGACTGCGCCGCCGCGCGGACCGAGACGTACGTCGACGGCGTGCTGGAGCCGGGCATGTGCCTGACGGTGGAGCCGGGGCTGTACTTCCAGGCCGACGACCTGACCGTGCCGGAGGAGTACCGGGGCATCGGCGTCCGCATCGAGGACGACATCCTGGTCACCGAGGACGGCAACCGGAACCTGTCCGCCGCGCTGCCGAGGCGCTCGGACGAGGTCGAGGCGTGGATGGCCTCGCTGAAGGGCTGACACGGCGGCTCGGACGGCCGGGGGGCGTCGGGTGACGGCCGGGGGACGACCGGCCGGGTGACGGATGACCGGGTGCCGGGCAGCCGGATGCCGGACGATCGAGTGCCGGACGGCCGGGTGCCGGGCAGCCGGGTGCCGGGCAGGGGGGCCGGACGATCGAGTGCCGGACGATCGAGTGACGGACGGCCGGGTGCCGGGCAGCCGGGTGCCAGGCAGGGGTGCCGGACGATCGAGTGCCGGACAACCAGGAGTCGGACGGCCGGGTGCGCTGGTGCGTGCCCGGCCGTCCGCCTGTCCGGGGTGGCGGTCAGACCGCCACCAGGGGCGCGTCCTTCCGCCACTTGAGGATCTTGTCGAAGCTCACCACGGCCCCGCCCCGGCCCGGCTTGTTGCCGATGTGGACGTGGTCGGCGAGCTCCTGGATGAGGCACAGCCCGCGGCCGTGCTCGGCCTCGGCGGACGCGGGACGGACCGCCCGGCCGCCCGGCCGCCCGGCGGAACCGGAGGGAAAGCCGGGCCCCGCGTCGGCGACCTCGATGCGGCACCGCTCCCCGTCGAGGTAGGCGGTGACGCGATAGGCCTCCGACGGGCCGCCGTCCCCGGTGTCGCCGCCGTGCTCCACGGCGTTGGCGCAGGCCTCGCTCAGGGCGATGGAGAGGTCGTAGGAGATGTCGGGGTCGACGCCCGCGGTCTCCATCGTGCCGAGCAGCAGGCGACGCGCCAGCGGCACACTCGCAGCCTCACGCCGCAAATGGAGTGACCACCAGATGCTCATGCTCCAGCCTCCCGGCCGCGGCTCGACATACCGTTACGTATTGCCCCGAGTGCGCGGGCGTAAGCACAGAGTTGACGTGATGACGCTCGTACGGCGGATGCGCCCGTTGCGGCGTTCGGTGTATGGACGGACGGCCCGCGCCAGGGGGACTTTCCGGTCGTACGTCATTTTGCGGACCTCCCCTACGCCGCCGGCCGGGCCAGTGGGATGATGAGCCCGCCATGACTGCCCCCCACCAGCGCGCGGCGCGCTCCGGAAGCGAGCCGAGGGATCCGCGGGTCCCCGGCGGCTCCGGCGTCCGCACGGACCCGCGGGATCTGAGGATCCTGCGGGCCGTGGTGTTCGCCGCGGTCTGCGTCGCGCTGTCGGCGGCGGGACATGTGCCGGCCTCCTGCGCCGCCGTCCCGCCGTGGGCGCTGGGCGCGGGCTTCCTCGGGGCGGTCGCGGTGGCCGTGCCGCTCGCCGGGCGGGCTCGCTCGCTGCCCGGGATCGCGGCGCTGCTCGCGGGCGGCCAGATCGCCCTGCACACGTTGTTCGGGCTGGGGCAGCACGGCGCGGCGGCGGGACAGGCCGCCTCCGCCGGTGACGCGTCGCTGGTCCGGCAGGCCGCACACCTGGTGTGCGGGACCACGGCGGCGGCGCTCAGCCCGGCAGAGGCCCGGCGGATCCTCACCGACGCGCGCGTGGCCCCGGACCCCGGTGCCGTCGCCCACCACCCGGCGGGCGCGCTGACCGCCGCCGCGGACTCGCCGGTGTCGCTGCTGCCGTCCCTGCCCATGCTGCTCGGTCACGTCCTCGCGGCCCTCGCCGCGGGCTGGCTGCTGCGCCGCGGCGACCTGGCCCTGGCCCGGCTGGTGGACCTGTCGGCCCATTCGGCGCACCTGGTGGCCGAGGGGGCGGCCGTACGGGCCCTGCGCGGGGCGCTGGCGCTGGTGCGCGCCCTGCACGCCGGGCTCCCGAGCGCGCCCGGGAACGGTCCGCGTCCGCGGGCCGCCCTGCCGGCGCCGCCCCGGCTGCGCACCACCGTCCTCCAGCACACCGTGATCAGGCGCGGGCCGCCGCGCGCCGCGCTCGCCCTCGCCGCCTGACGCGACGCGACCATCACTCCGCACCGCCGCTTTCGGCCGAAAGCCCGGGGACCGGAGGGGGCCGCCGTCGTGCGGCACGCGCGCGTGCGCTCGTCCGGTCCGTCCGTGACCGGCACTGTCACCGTGGCTCCGTACGGCCCCGCACGACCCCGCGTGGTCCCGGGCCGGCGGATCGCCGCCGCGCACCCGCGCCCTCTTCCCTTCCGCAGTCCTTGGTCCTTTCACCGCTCCGGTGCTTCCTGCCGGGGCCTCACTCGAAGCGGAGTGCTTCTGCCATGATGGCTTCCCGTATCGCCGCCGCCGGCGCCGCCGCCGGTGCCGCCGTCCTCGCCCTGTCCGCCCCCGCCTTCGCGCACGTCACCGTGCAGCCGGAGGGCGAGGCCGCCAAGGGCGGGTACGCGGTCGTCGATTTCAAGGTCCCCAACGAGCGCGACAACGCCTCCACCACCAAGGTCGAGGTCACCTTCCCCGCCGACCAGCCGCTGGCGTCCGTGATGCCGCAGCCGGTCCAGGGCTGGGACATCAAGGTGACCAAGTCCACGCTGGACAAGCCGATCGAGTCCCACGGACGGAAGATCACCGAGGCGGTCAGCAAGGTCACCTGGACCGCCGACGGGGACGGCATCCGGCCGGGCTTCTTCCAGAAGTTCCCGGTCTCCGTCGGCGCGCTGCCCGAGGACGCCGACCAGATGGTCTTCAAGGCGATCCAGACGTACTCCAACAAGGAGGTCGTCCGCTGGATCGAGGTGCCGCAGGAAGGCCAGGAGGAGCCCGAGAGCCCGGCTCCGGTGCTGGAGCTGTCCGAGACCGAGGACGACCACGGCCACGGCGCCTCCGACTCCTCCGATTCCTCCGGTTCCGCTGACTCCTCCGGTGCCTCCGGTGCCTCCTCCGAGAAGGGCTCCGGCGACACCGGGTCCGCGGCCGGGAACACCGCCGCGGCCGGCTCGTCGTCCGACGGCACCGACACCACCGCCCGGGTGCTCGGCATCGCCGGCATCGTCGTCGGCGCGGCGGGCGTGGTCTACGGCGTGTTCGCCGGGCGCCGGCGCGGCACCGCCTGACGATCTCTCCGTTCGCGGTGCGCACCGGGGCCGACGGGCCCGGAGGACCCCGGTGCGCGCCGGAGCACTCACATCTGGGACATTTTTCTATGCGCAAGAAGACGTTCGCCGCGGCTGCGGCGCTGCTCGCCGCCGCTTCCCTGACCCTGACCGCCTGCGGCAGCGGCGGTGACGGCGACCAGCCCGTCGCCGTGGTCTCCGAGGAAGCCGGCAGCCAGAAGGCCGCCACCGTGCTCGACAAGCCGTTCGAGAAGCCGGACCTGGTCCTCACCGACACGCACGGGAAGAAGTACGACTTCCGTGAGGAGACCGCGGGGCGGCCGACCCTGCTGTACTTCGGCTACACCCACTGCCCCGACGTGTGCCCGCTGACGATGAACAACATCGCCGTGGCCAAGAAGCAGCTGCCCAAGGCCGAGCAGGACAAGCTGCGCGTCGTGTTCGTCACGACCGACCCCGAACGCGACACCCCCGCCGCGCTCGGCAGCTGGCTCAAGGGCATCGACTCCGACATCGTCGGCCTGACCGGCGACTTCGCCACCATCCAGGCCGGCGCCCGCACCCTGGGCATCTCCATCGAACCGCCGGAGAAGGACAAGAACGGCAAGGTCGTCTCCATGCACGGCACCCAGGTCATCGCCTTCTCGCCGAAGACCGACGCGGGATACGTCCTGTACGGCGAGGACGCCGACGTCGACGACTACACCGAGGACCTGCCCAAGCTCATCACGGGAGCCAAGCCGTGAGGCGTCCGGCCGTCCCCCTCGCCGCGGCCCTCGGCGCCGCGCTGCTCCTGTCCGGCTGCGGCGCGGACGGCTCAGGCTCCGGATCCGGTTCCGGTTCCGGCTCCGGCTCCGGCTCCGGCTCTCCGGCCGAGCTCTCGGTCAGCGCCGCCTACATGCCGCAGCCCGTCTCCGACTCCATGGCGGCCGGGTTCCTGACCCTCACCAACGAGGGCGGTACGAAGGACGAGCTGACCTCGGTCACCAGCGACCTGGGCGAGGTCACCGTGCACGAGACCGTCGGCGGGGTGATGAAGGAGGCCGGTTCCCTCGCGGTGCCCGCGCACGGCCGGCTGGTGCTCGAAAGCGGCGGCAGCCATCTGATGTTCGAAAAGCTGAAGCACCGGCCGAAGGAGGGTGAGAAGGTCTCCGTCGAGCTGCACTTCGCCCACTCCGACCCCGTCCGCGCCGAGCTGCCGGTGAAGCCGGCCACGTACCGCCCGTCGGCCGGACACTGAGGGAGGCCCCTGTGACACGGACCATCGCCCCTCGCGTCCGGCCCCTGGTGCTGCTGTTCCTGGCGGTCGTCGGCACGCTGTTCGCCGGTGCCGCCCCGGCCTCCGCACACGCCGCGCTGACCGGCAGCGACCCCCGGCAGGGGGCGGTGGTCGACAAGGCGCCGGCCGTGGTGTCGCTCACCTTCTCCGAGGAGGTGTCGACGGACGGCGACTCGCTGCGCGTGCTCGGCCCCAAGGGCGAACGCGTCGACGACGGGGCGCCGGCCCACACCGGCGGCACGACGTACGCCGTGAAACTCCACGCGGGCCTGCCCGACGGCACGTACACGGTGGCCTACCAGGTGGTGTCCGCCGACAGCCATCCCGTCGCCGGCGCCTACACCTTCTCCATCGGCGCGCCCTCCGAGACGTCCGTGTCGGTGGCCGCGCAGACGGCCGGAGGCGGAGTCGTCGGCTGGCTGTACGGGCTCGGGCGGTACGTGTCGTACGCCGGTTTCATCGTGCTGGCCGGCGGTGCCGCCTTCGTGCTCGCCTGCTGGCAGCGGGGGTCGGGGGTGCGGGCCGTGCAGCGGCTCGTCGTCTCCGGATGGGTCGCGCTCACCGCGTCCACGCTGGTGCTGCTGCTCCTGCGGGGCTCGTACACCGGCTCCGGGAAGATCGGCGACATCTTCGACCTGGAGCTGCTCGGACAGGTGCTCCAGACCAAGACCGGCGCGGCGCTGGTCTCCCGGCTGCTGCTGCTCGCCGCGGCGGCGCTGTTCGTGGCCGTGCTCTTCGGCGCGTACGACAAGCGCGAGGAGGCGGAGAGACGCGACCTGACCTTCGGGCTCTCGGTCGGCGGCACCGTCGTCGCGGCCGGGCTCGCCGCGAGCTGGGCGATGGCCGAGCACGCCTCCACCGGGCTCCAGCCCGGCATCGCCATGCCGGTCGACGTCGTCCACCTGCTGGCCGTCGCCGCCTGGCTCGGCGGACTCACCGCCCTGCTCGTCGCGCTGTACCGGGCACCCGCCGAGACGCCGGTCGAGGCGGGTGCCGTACGCCGGTTCTCGCGCCTCGCGTTCGGCAGCGTGATCGCCCTGGTGGCGACGGGCGCCTACCAGTCCTGGCGCCAGCTCGGGTCCTGGTCGGCCTTCACCGAGACCCGGTACGGGCAGCTGCTGCTCGTGAAGATCGGGCTCGTCGTGGTGCTCGTCGGCATCGCGGCCGTCTCACGGAGGTGGACGGCCCGGCTGGCCGGGCCGGTGCCGTCGGCCGCGGGTGAGGAGCGGGAGAAGGAGCCCGCCGGGGTGCGGGCCGCCGCCGGCGGTTCCGAGGGCGCCCTCGCGGATGGTTCCGAGAAGGCCCTCGCCGGCGGCTCGGGGAAGCCGGCCGCCGAGGGGGCCGCGGCTTCGGGCGGCACCGGCGCCGGCTCCGGAGAGCCGGACCCCGCCGGCTCCGAGGAGGGCGCCGCCGATCCGGTGCGGGCCGCTCAGCTCGCCCGGCAGCGGGCCGCGCGGGACGCCGCGCGGCAGAAGCGGATGCGGGACGCCGATCCGCACCGTTTCGGACTGCGCCGCTCGGTGCTCGCCGAGGCGGGTGTCGCGGTGGTGCTGCTCGCCGTGACGACCGCGCTGACGCAGAGCGAGCCGGGGCGTACGGAGCAGGAGGCCGCGGCTGCGGTCTCGTCCTCGTCCTCGTCCTCGTCCTCGTCCTCGTCGCAGGCCGTACCACCCTCCGCTTCCGGGACGCTGACCCTGGACATGCCGTTCGACACCGGCGGCGAGGACGGCAAGGGCGTCGTGCGGGTCGAGCTCGACCCCGGGCGGCCGGGCTCCAACGCCGTGCACGTCTACGTCGAGCGGCCGGACGGGCGCGCCTTCGACGTCCCCGAGGTGAAGCTCGCCTTCACCCTGGAGTCCCGGGACATCGGGCCGCTGCCCGTCGTCCCCGACCACATCACCACCGGACACTGGTCGGCGAGCGGAGTGCAGATCCCCATGGCCGGCGGCTGGAAGATCGCCGCGACCGTGCGGACCTCCGACATCGACCAGGTGACCGTCTCCAAGAACGCGCAGATCGGCTGAACCGCACCATGGCTGACCAGTCCATTCCGCAGGCCCGTACGCCGGACACGGCCCTGGGGGAGACCACTGCGAAGGACACCTCCCGCACGGACGGCATCTCCCGGCGGCGGCTGCTCGGCACCGCCGGCGCCACCGGGCTCGTGCTCGGTGCGGCGGGCGGCGCCGTGGGGTACGCCGCCGCGCCCTCCGGGGCGACGCCGCTGACCTCGCTCGGCGCCGGACAGGTGATGTTTCACGGGAAACATCAGCCCGGCATCACCACGCCGATGCAGGCGCGCGGCCACCTCGTCGCCTTCGACCTGGCGGCGGGCGCCGGCCGCAAGGAGGCCGCCGCGCTGCTGCGCCGCTGGTCGGAGACGGCCCGGCGGCTGATGGCGGGCGAGCCGGCCGCGCACGGCGACACCGATGTGGCCCGGGACGCCGGACCGTCGTCTCTGACGGTCACCTTCGGCTTCGGGCACAGCTTCTTCGCCCGCACCGGCCTGGAGAAGCAGCGCCCCGTCGCCCTCGACCCGCTGCCCGACTTCTCCTCCGACCGGCTCGACAAGAAGCGCAGCGACGGCGACCTGTGGGTGCAGATCGGCGCCGACGACGCCCTCGTCGCCTTCCACGCCCTGCGCGCGATCCAGAAGGACGCGGGCTCCGCCGCCCGTGTCCGCTGGCAGATGAACGGCTTCAACCGCTCGCCGGGCGCCACCGCCCATCCCATGACGGCCCGCAACCTGATGGGCCAGGTCGACGGCACCAACAACCCCAAGCCGTCCGACGCCGACTTCGACCGGCGGATCTTCGTCCCGGCGGACGGCGAGCCCGCGTGGATGGCGAACGGCTCCTACGTCGTCGTACGCCGTATCCGCATGCTCCTGGACGACTGGGAGAAGCTGTCGGGCAAGGAGCAGGAGGACGTCATCGGCCGCCGGAAGGCGGACGGGGCGCCGCTGACCGGGGGGTCGGAGACGACCGAGATGGACCTGGAGAAGACGGACGCCGAGGGCAACCTGGTCGTCCCGGTCAACGCGCACGCCCGCATCACCCGCCCCGACCAGAACGGCGGCGCGGCCATGCTGCGGCGTCCCTTCTCCTACCACGACGGCTTCGACACCGACGGCGTGCCGGACGCGGGCCTGCTGTTCATCTGCTGGCAGGCCGATCCGCTGCGCGGGTTCGTGCCGGTGCAGCGCAAGCTGGACCGCGGGGACGCGCTGTCGGCGTTCGTCCGGCACGAGGCGAGCGGCCTGTTCGCGGTGCCGGGCGGGGCCGCGGAGGGCGAGTACGTGGGGCAGCGGCTGCTGGAGGGGTGAGCCGTCGCCCGGCGGCGTGGCGTGCCGGGGCGGCGGCGTGACGTGCCGGGGCGGCGGCGTGGCGTACCGGGGCGGCGGCGTGGCGTACCGGGGCGGCGGTGTGGCGTACCGGAGTGGCGGTGTGGCGTACCAGGGCGGCGGTGTGACGTGCCGGGGAAGCGGCCCGCGCGCCGTATCGGGCCCATTAGGGTGAGGACATGCCAGCGAGCTATGCGTATCTCGGCCCTGAAGGCACCTTCACCGAAGTCGCCCTGCGCACGCTTCCGGAGGCGGCGACCCGGGAGTTGGTCCCGTACGTGTCCGTGCAGTCCGCGCTGGACGCGGTGCGCACCGGCGAGGCCGAGGCCGCGTTCGTGCCGATCGAGAACTCCGTCGAGGGCGGCATCACCACCACCCTCGACGAACTGGTGGCGGGCCAGCCGCTGATGATCTACCGCGAGGTGCTGCTGTCGATCACCTTCGCACTGCTGGTCCGCCCCGGCACCCGGCTGTCGGACATCAAGACGGTGACCGCGCACCCGGCCGCCCAGCCCCAGGTGCGCAACTGGCTGAAGCGGAACCTGCCCGACGCCGTGTGGGAGTCGGCCGCCTCCAACGCCGACGGCGCCCGCCTGGTGCAGGAGGGCCGGTACGACGCGGCCTTCGCCGGCGAGTTCGCCGCCGCCCGGTACGGCCTCGAGGCCCTGGAGACCGGGATCCACGACGCGGAGAACGCCCAGACGCGGTTCGTGCTGGTCGGCCGGCCCGCCCGGCCGGCCGCGCCGACCGGCGCCGACAAGACGTCCGTGGTGCTGTGGCAGCGCGACGACCACCCCGGCGGCCTGCGTGACCTGCTGGGCGAGTTCGCCACGCGCGGCATCAACCTCATGCTGCTCCAGTCCCGTCCGACCGGCGCCGGCATCGGCAACTACTGCTTCTGCATCGACGCCGAGGGCCACATCTCCGACCGGAGGGTGGCGGAGGCGCTGATGGGGCTGAAGCGGATCTGCCTCCAGGTACGCTTCCTCGGCTCCTATCCGCGGGCCGACGTGACGGTGGCGGACGTGCGGCCGCCGCGACCGGGGACCTCGGACGAGGAGTTCGCCGCGGCGGCGGACTGGGTGGCACGCTGCCAGGACGGCAGGTTCTGACCAGGCCGCCACCGCTCGCGTCCGGCTGCCACCACTCGTGTCCGGCCAGCACCGCTCGCGCCTGGCTGCCACCGCTCGCGCCTGGCTGCCACTGTTCGTGTCCGGTCGGCACTGTTCGCGTCCGGTCGGCACCGTTCGCGTCCGGGCACGGCCGCTCCTGTCCGGTGGTGGATGGATGGACGGTGTTTTCCACAGAAGTTATCCACAGGTCCTCATCTCGACCTGGGGACAAGTCGACAACGGAAGGCCCGTCGGTCGACAAATCACCCCACAGGCCCCCACTTCGTCCACAGAGGGGCGGGTCATCCTTCGTCCACCCGTTTCCCCCGCTCCACTCGTCGGAGTGACCCGTTTCCACTCGAAAGTGCGTCGGAAGCGGGTTTGAACCGGGAATCCTTCGTCCGGGATGCCCGATTCGGAATGGCCAATTCCGTGGTCCACAGAACTTTCGCACAGCCTGTGGATAACTCTCCGGGGGTGTGGATTCCTGTGGACAACCACGGCCCCAAATCCCCGCCCCCACAAGGCAGTCCGGTCAACCGGACGCCCGGCACATCTGCCTCGTCCAGGTAATGAGACACTTTTTGTTGACGGTCGGGAATACCTGGGGCAATTGCCGCATAGTGGAACGTCATGCACGGCGGTGAATACGGAGTCGTGGGCTGTCACCCCGCACCGGTAGCCTTGACCGCGTGATTGACCTTCGCCTGCTCCGTGAGGACCCCGACCGTGTGCGCGCGTCCCAGCGCGCCCGTGGAGAGGACGTCGCGCTCGTCGACTCCCTCCTCTCTGCCGACGAGCGGCGCAGGTCGTCCGGCGTCCGCTTCGACGAGCTGCGCGCCGAGCAGAAGGCGCTCGGCAAGCTCATCGGCAAGGCCACCGGGGACGAGAAGGCCGAACTGCTGAAGAAGGCGAGCCGGCTCGCCGCCGACGTCAAGGCCGCCGACGCCGAGCGCGACGCGGCCGACGCCGAGACCCAGGAGCTGCTCCAGAAGCTCGGCAACCTCGTCCACCCCGACGTGCCCGTCGGCGGCGAAGAGGACTTCGTCACGCTGGAGACGCACGGCACGATCCGCGACTTCGCCGCCGAGGGCTTCGAGCCCAGGGACCACCTGGAGCTCGGCCAGCTGCTCGGCGCCATCGACGTCGAGCGCGGCGCCAAGGTCTCCGGCTCCCGCTTCTACTTCCTCACCGGTGTCGGCGCCCTGCTGGAGCTCGCGCTGGTGAACGCGGCGATGGCACAGGCCACGGCGGCCGGCTTCACGCCGATGCTGACGCCGGCGCTGGTGCGCCCCCAGTCGATGGCGGGCACCGGCTTCCTCGGCCAGGCGGCCCAGGACGTCTACCACCTGGCCGACGACGACCTGTACCTGGTCGGCACGTCCGAGGTGGCGCTGGCCGCGTACCACATGGACGAGATCATCGACGCCGACCGCCTGCCGCTGCGCTACGCGGGCTTCTCGCCCTGCTTCCGCCGTGAGGCCGGGTCGCACGGCAAGGACACGCGGGGCATCTTCCGCGTCCACCAGTTCGACAAGGTCGAGATGTTCTCCTACGTCACCCCGGAGGAGTCGCAGGAGGAACACCGGCGGCTGCTGGAGTGGGAGAAGCAGTGGCTGACCTCGCTGGAGCTGCCGTTCCGCGTGATCGACGTCGCCTCCGCCGACCTCGGCGCCTCGGCCGCCCGCAAGTTCGACTGTGAGGCGTGGATCCCGACCCAGGGCAAGTACCGCGAGCTGACCTCGACCTCGGACTGCACCGAGTTCCAGTCCCGCCGCCTGTCGATCCGGGTCCGCGAGGACAAGAAGGTGCGCCCGCTGGCGACGCTCAACGGCACCCTGTGCGCCGTACCGCGCACGATCGTGGCGATCCTGGAGAACCACCAGCAGGCCGACGGCTCGGTGCGCGTGCCCGAGGTGCTGCGTCCGTACCTGGGCGGCCGGGAGGTCCTGGAACCGGTGGCCAAGTGAGCGAGCCGGATTCCGCCGCGGGCCTTCCGTACCGGCTGATCGCGACCGACCTCGACGGGACGCTGCTGCGTTCCGACGACTCGGTCTCGCAGCGCACCCGTGAGGCGCTCGCCGCGGCCACCGCGGCGGGCGCCGCCCACATCGTCGTCACCGGCCGTGCCGTGCCCTGGACCCGTCACATCCTCGACGACCTCGGTTACGACGGGCTCGCGGTGTGCGGGCAGGGCGCCCAGGTCTACGACGCCGGGGCGCACCGCCTGCTGACGTCGGTGACCCTGGACCGGCAGCTGGCCGGGGTGGCGCTGGCCAAGATCGAGGCGGAGACCGGTCCGCTGTACCTGGCGGCCAGCCGTGACGGCCTCGACGGCGAGGTCCTGGTCGGCCCCGGTTACGAGGCACACGGCTCCCTGCCGTCGGTTCCCTTCACCGACGCCTCCGACCTGTGGTCCGCGCCACTGAACAAGATCTACGTGCAGCACCCGACGCTGTCGGACGACGAGCTGGCCGAGGTGGCCCGGCAGGCCGCGGGCGGTTTCGTCACGGTCACCATGGCCGGCGCGGGCATCGTCGAACTGCTTCCCCTCGGCCTGTCCAAGGCCACCGGCCTGTCCCTGGCGGCCCGCCGCCTCGGCGTGAAGGCCGCGGAGACGATCGCCTTCGGCGACATGCCCAACGACATCCCGATGTTCGGCTGGGCGGCGCGGGGTGTGGCCATGGCCAACGCCCACGAGGAGCTCAAGGCGGTCGCCGACGAGGTGACGTCCTCCAACGACGAGGACGGCATCGCGGTGGTGCTGGAGCGGTTGCTGGGCTGACGCCCGGCGGCCGGCGGAGGAGGCACGGGCCGAACGCGCGCGGGGTGTCCCGGCCTCGGCTCGGCGAACCGGTGTCTCGTCTCCCGGCCGACGCTCCGGGGGAGGGCGGCCCACGCGGTCCCCACGCGCCGCGTGCTCGAAGCGGCCGCCCCGGGCAGCTCCCGTGCGGGGCGGGCTCGACGGAGGAGTGGTGACTGCTCCGGAGCCCGCCGCGGGCTGCCCTGCCGGGAGCCGGACGTCCTGTCGTGCGGGGACGTCGCCCAGCTCCTCTCCCGGATCACGGCGCCACCACGATCCCGGCACGAACCCGGCACGAACCCGGCACGATCCCGGCGGCGCGGACACCATCAGTGTGCGGACGGGCCGGACGGGGCGCCACCGATTAATCACCCGCCAGGGCGCCACTAATCACCGGCCAGGGCGCCACCGATCGACCGGGGGAGCCCCGCCGCGGAAAACGGGAAGCCCCGCCGCGGAAACGGGAAAGTCCCGCCGCGGGGTCCGGAGCCTGTCATTCCTCTCCGGCCAGTGTCAGCGACCGGAGTTTCCGTCCGGCGTACCAGGTCGCCAGCACGGTCACCGCGGCCAGCAGCACCGTCGCCGTCGGCAGGCCGACGTCCGAGGTCACCAGGTTGCCGTCGGCGACCTTCTGCGCCACCGCCAGCGACCACTGCTGGACGCTCAGCGTGCGCGCCCCGGGTACCAGGGAACCGAACAGCGCCTCCCAGACCAGGGCGTAGACCAGCCCGAACACCACCGCGTGCCGGGAGACCGTCCCCAGCAGCAGGAACAGGGCCGCGTACGCGATGGAGGCGACCAGCGCGGCGACCGTGTAGGCGACGGCGACCTGCTGGCCGTTGCCGTTGAGGACCAGGCCGGCGATCAGCGTCGGCACGGCGGAGAAGACCATCGTCACGGCGATCGCGACGATCAGCTTGGTGAAGATGATCGACGGCCGTTTGACCGGCTTCGACAGCAGGTACACCACCGAGCCGTCGTCGATCTCCGGGCCGATCGCGCCGGTGCCGGCGATCACACCGATGATCGGGACCATCGTGGCGAGGGCGAATCCGCCCAGCACGTCGGCCGCGGTCTGGTCGTCGGCTCCGGACAGGGCGCGCACCGCCACGGCGATGACGAGCAGCAGCAGGGGCAGCGCGCCCAGGATGAGGGCCCGGCGGCGGCCGAGCAGGGCCCGGTAGGTGAGCCGGGCGACTGTGGGGTCGTACATTTCGGCCTCCTACGCCGCGACCAGGTACGAGAAGACGGACTCGAGGGACTCGTCGGACGGCGAGACCGTGAGCAGCCGGATGCCGTGGTCCCGCGCGACCTTCGGCAGCAGGGCCGTGAAGCGGGCGAAGTCGACGGCCTGGACGCGCAGCGCGCCCTCGGCGTGGTCGACCTCGATGCCGGACGTCGACGGGTCGGCGATCAGCGCGGCGGCCAGGGCCCGGTCGTCGCTGGAACGCACCAGGTAGCGGTGGGGGCGGTCGGTCATCAGGCGGCGGATCCTGCGGTAGTCGCCGCTGGCGGCGTGGCGTCCGGCGACGACGACCTCGATGTGCCAGGCGAGCTGCTCGACCTCTTCGAGGATGTGCGAGGAGAACAGCACCGTGCGGCCCTCGTCGCCCATGCGCCGCAGCAGGTCCATCAGCTGCATGCGCTGGCGCGGGTCCATGCCGTTGAAGGGTTCGTCGAGCAGGAGCAGGGAGGGGTCGTGGACGAGGGCGCTGGCCATCTTCACGCGCTGCCGCATGCCCTTGGAGTAGGTCGCGATCCTGCGGTCCTGCGCGTACTCCATCTCGACGGTGGCGAGCGCCTTCCGGGCCTCCTTGGCGCCGAGGCCGTGCAGTTCGGCGTTGGCCAGGACGAACTCGCGGCCGGTGAGGAAGTCGTACATCGCCTCCCGTTCGGGGACGATGCCGATGTGCCGGTAGATCGCCTCGTTGCGCCACACCGGCTGCCCGTCGAGGGTGACGGTGCCGGTGGAGGGGGCCAGGAAGCCGCCCATCATGTTGATGAGGGTGGATTTCCCGGCGCCGTTGGGGCCGAGGAGGCCGGTGACGCCGGGGCCGATGGTCATGGTGATGTCGTTGACGGCGACCACGTTGCCGAACCAGCGGGAGACGTGGTCGATGGTCAGTGTGGTCACAGTCCCGCCTTCTTGTACGTGGTCACAGTCCCGTCCTGTACGTGGTCACAGTCCCGTCCTGTACGTGGTCGCAGCCCCGCCTTCCGGGTACGTGGTCACAGTCCCGCCTTCCGGATACGTGGTCACAGTCCCGCCTTCCGGTAGCGGCGCATCAGCAGGCCGTGGCTCGCGGCGATCAGGCCCAGGGTGACCAGGACGTAGACCACGCCCTCCGCGGTACCGGGGCCGGACCCGCCGGGGAAGGCCGAGGGGGCGCCGAGGAACGCCGATTGCACGCCGTCGATGAGGGTGATCGGCGAGAACAGCCCGATCCAGGCGACGGCCCCGGTGCTGCCCTGCACCTCCGCGATGGCCTGGAGGGTGGAGACCGCGCCGTAGGTGATGGTCAGGACGGCGATGACGGCCGCGATGCCGAAGCCGCGCCGCGGCGTGACCGAGGCGACGACCAGGCCGATGCCGGCGAAGAGCAGGGAGAGCAGTGCCACGGAGACGAGTCCCTGTGCGAATCCTTCGGTCTGGTCGGCGAAGTCCAGCTTGGCCAGCAGCGCGCCGATGTAGAGCACCAGCAGCGGGGCGGCGGTGAGGAGGAACATCGCCGAGGCCAGCGCCGCGTACTTGGCGCGTACGTAGTCGGAGGTCTCGATGGGCCGCGAGAAGTACAGCGGCACGGTCTTGAAGCGCAGGTCGCGGGAGACCGACTGGGGGGCCTGCGAGGCGACGTACAAGCTGATGACGGCCTGCATGACGATCGCGTAGCGCGTGTAGTCGAGGGGCAGCTCGTTCGACTTGGTGACGACGGCCACGGCGACCATGATCGCCGCGGGGACGCACATCACGACGAACAGCAGCATCGGCAGCACCTTGGACTTGGCCGAGCGGCCGAGGCCGTAGGCGCCGCGCAGGGACTGCGAGTAGAGGGAGCGGCGGGCGTAGGCGCGGCCGAGGCGGGGGCCGTCGTAGGAGCGGTAGCCGATGTTGTGGATACGGGTCTGGTCACCCGGGGGTGCCGCCGTGGGCTGTTCAGCCGCCATGGCCGACGGCCTCCTTCCGCTGCTCGTCTCGCTCGTCCCGGCCATCCCGCTCGTCCCGGCCATCCCGCTCGTCCCGACCATCCCGCTCGTCCCGACCATCCCGCTCGTCCCGACCATCCCGCTCGTCATCGCGGGTGAAGACCTCGGCGATGTGGTGCCGGCGCTGCTCCATGCGCACCAGGCCCAGGCCGAGGTCCGCGATGACGTCCCGGACCAGGTCGTAGGTCTCGTCGCCCGTCGCGGTGAGCAGCAGGACGTGGCCCGCGCCCGGCAGGCCGCTGCCGTCCTGGACGGTCACCCCGCGCGCGTGGAGCGCGTCGCGCACCGCGCGGGTGCCGTCGGGGTGCGCGTCGGTGTCGGTGACCTCGATCGCGAGGGTGGTCGTGGTCTGGGTGAAGTCGGTGGTGGAGCTGGCGCGCAGCAGCTTGCCGCCGTCGATGACGACGACGTGGTCGCAGGTGCGTTCCAGTTCGCCCAGCAGGTGGGAGGTGACCAGGACCGAGATGCCGAAGTCGGTGTGGACGCGGCGGATCAGGCCGAGCATCTCGTCGCGGCCGACCGGGTCGAGGCCGTTGGTCGGCTCGTCGAGGAAGACCAGCTGCGGGTCGTGGACGAGTGCCTGGGCGAGCTTCACGCGCTGCTTCATGCCGGTGGAGTAGCCGCCGATGGGGCGGTAGCGCTCCTCGTAGAGGCCGACGTGGCGCAGGGTGTCCGCGGTGCGCTCGCGCGCGGCGGTGGGCGGCAGGCCGGACATGCGCGCCATGTGGACGACGAACTCGGTGGCAGAGACGTCCGGCGGCAGGCAGTCGTGCTCCGGCATGTACCCGACCCGCTCGCGGATGGCGCCCCCCTCGGTGGCGACGTCGAGTCCGAGCACCTCGGCGCGGCCCTCGGTGGCGGGGGACAGACCCAGCAAGATCTTGATCAGGGTCGACTTGCCGGCCCCGTTGGCGCCGACGAGTCCGGTGACACCGGGCCCGATGTCCACGGTGAGCCGGTCGAGGGCGGTCACCTTGGGGAACCGCTTGCTCAGGCTTTCGGTCGCGATCACAGTCACGCTTCGACGGTAGTGACGCCCGCCACGCCGGTCGTCAGACCGGAGAGCCGTCTTGGTGTCCGACTCCAGTCGTACGGGCCCGTAGGGGACCCCCTGCCCGAGCGAGACGGCCGGCCGCCCGGGACGCGGTCCTTCTATTGACGTCAGGTCTAACAACTGGGAGATTCGGCCCGTCACATGGCGAGCGAGCGGCGCGGCCGGCGAGAGCCGGTGCCGGCAGGGACCGGTGCCGACGGGGACCGGTGCCGGCAGGGACCGGTCCCTATGGGAACAACCGGTGCCGACGGGCGGGTGGGGTACGTGGAGTGGTGGCCGGTCACGGCCGCCGCCACCTGCCGGTGGCGGACCGGACCAGGGCCGGACCAGACCGGGGTCGGGTACGCGCGTCGCGGCCGACGATCCGCCGCATGTGCGGCGCTGGGCGGAGGGAAAGTGACGGTGCTGAAGGGTGCGCGGGAGCGCCGGGTGCCGGCCGGCGGGGTGGAGCTGTGCGTGGCCGAGCTGGGGGATCCGGGACGGCCGACGGTCGTCCTGGTGCACGGCTACCCGGACAGCAAGGAGGTCTGGTCGGAGGTGGCCGCACGCCTGGCCGGCCGCTTCCACGTCGTGCTGTACGACGTCCGGGGCCACGGCGGGTCGACGGCGCCGCGGCCGTCGCGGGGCGGTTACACGCTGGAGAAACTCACCGACGACTTCCTCGCGGTCGCGGACGCCGTCAGCCCCGGCCGGCCGGTGCACCTGGTGGGGCACGACTGGGGCTCGGTGCAGGGCTGGGAGTTCGTCACCGTCCGGCGCACCGAGGGGCGGATCGCCTCCTTCACCTCGGTCTCCGGTCCGTCCCTGGATCACTTCGGCCACTGGATCGCCGAACGGCTGAAGCGGCCCACCCCGCGCCGGGCCGCCCAGCTCCTCGGCCAGGGCGCCAAGTCCTGGTACGTCTACGCGCTGCACACGCCCGTCCTGCCCGAACTGGCCTGGCGCGGACCGCTCGGCACATACTGGCCGGGCATCCTGTGCCGTGTCGAGAAGCCGCCCACGGGCGGCTATCCGACCGCGTCGCTGCCGAGGGACGCGGCGCACGGGGCGTGGCTGTACCGGGACAACGTACGGGCCCGGCTGCGCCACCCGCGCACCGACGCGTACGCCCACGTGCCCGTGCAGCTCGTCACGCCCCTGAAGGACGCCTTTCTGTCCGAGCGGCTCTCCGACGGACTGGAGCGGTGGGTGCCGCGGCTGACCCGGCGCACGCTGCCGGCCCGGCACTGGGTCCCGCGCACCCGGCCCGACCTGCTGGCCGGCTGGATCACGGAGTTCGTCACGGCCGTGGAGGACGGCCGGCCGGAGACGGCGGCGAGCGGAGCGGGCGGGAAGCACGCCGACCGCTTCGGCGGGCAGCTGGTCCTGGTCACCGGCGCGGGAAGCGGCATCGGGCGGGCGACGGCCCTCGCCTTCGCGCGGGCCGGGGCCCGTGTGGTGGCCGTCGACCGGGACGCCGGGGCCGCGGCGCGCACGGCGGAGCAGGCCCGCGACGCCGGTGCCCCGGCCGCCTGGGCGGAGACCGCGGACGTCTCCGACGCACAGGCCATGGAGGAGCTGGCCGCGCGGGTCACCGCCGAGTACGGCGTGGTGGACGTCCTGGTGAACAACGCCGGGATCGGCCTGGCGGGCTCCTTCTTCGACACCACCCCGGAGGACTGGAAGAGGGTTCTCGACGTCAACCTGTGGGGGGTCGTCCACGGTTGCCGCCTCTTCGGCCGGCGGATGGCCGAGCGCGGCCAGGGCGGCCACATCGTCAACGTGGTCTCGGCGTCGGCGTACCAGCCCTCCCGGGCGCTGCCCGCCTACAGCACCTCCAAGGCGGCGGTGCTGATGCTGAGCCAGTGCCTGCGCGCCGAGCTGGCCGGCCGGGGCATCGGCGTGACGGCGGTGTGCCCGGGCTTCGTCGCCACCGGCATCACCTCCACCGCGCGTTTCGCCGGGGTCGGCGACGAGGAGGAAGCACGGCTCCGGAGGCGGGCCGCGCGCCTGTACGGACTGCGCGGCTGTCCGCCGGAGAAGGTCGCCGACGCGATCCTGGACGCGGTCGCGCACGACAGGGCCGTCGTGGCCGTCACGCCCGAGGCGCGGGCCGCGCGCCTGCTGTCCCGGTTCCTGCCGGGGGTGTCACGGGCGGTCGCACGGGTGAAGCCGCCCCTGTGAGGTGAGGACGTGGGTTCCCCCTGGGGGCCGTAGCCCGGTGGTGGCGCCTGTTTCACGTGAAACGTCCTCGGGCGCTTAGGCTCGACCGCATGAGTCTGCGCCTGAGCACCGTGATCCTCCCGTACCGCCGCTGGCACGAAGGCGGCCGTTCGGCCTGGACGCGTGCCGAGCAGCTCGGCTTCCACGCCGCGTACACCTACGACCACCTGTCCTGGCGCAGCTTCCGCGACGGCCCCTGGTTCGGTGCCGTCCCGACGCTCACCGCCGCCGCGTCCGTCACCGAGCGGCTGCGTCTGGGCACCTTGGTGACCTCCCCGAACTTCCGGCACCCGGTGACCCTCGCCAAGGAGCTGATCTCCCTCGACGACATCTCGGGTGGCCGGGTCACGCTGGGCATCGGCGCGGGCGGCACCGGCTTCGACGCCACCGCGCTCGGGCAAGAGCCGTGGACGCCTCGCGAGCGGGCCGACCGGTTCGCCGAATTCGTGGGCCTTCTCGACCGGCTGCTGACCCAGGACGCGGTGTCGTACGAGGGGGACTTCTACGCGGCGCACGAGGCGCGCAACATCCCCGGCTGTGTGCAGCGGCCCCGGCTGCCGTTCGCGGTGGCCGCCACCGGGCCGCGCGGGCTGCGGCTCGCCGCACGGTACGGGCAGGCGTGGGTGACCACCGGTGACCCCAAGCTGTACGAGGACGGCACCCCCGAGCAGTCGGTCCGGGCCCTGCGCGGTCAGATCGAGCGGCTGGCCGACGTCTGTGCGGAGGCCGGCCGCGACGTGACCGGGCTCGACAAGGTCCTGCTCACCGGGTTCACGCCGGACCGGGGCCGGCCGCTGGAGTCCCTGGACGCGTTCGTGGACTTCGCGGGCCGGCATCGAGAGCTCGGTTTCACGGAGATCGTGGTGCACTGGCCGATCCCGGAGTCGGACTTCGCCGCCGACCAGAAGGTCTTCGAGCAGATCGCCATGGAGGCCCCGGCGCAGCTGTGCTGAACCGCGGGCCGGCGCGGGCCGCGGTCGTCCCCGGTGGCGACGGGGTGAGCCCCGGCGGCGGGCAGTCAGTCCCTGCGGTGGGCGGTCGGTCCCTGCGGTGGGCGGTCGGTCCCTGCGGTGGGCGGTCGGTCCCGGCGGCGGGCGGTCGGTCCCGGCGGCGGGCGGTCGGTCCCGGCGGCGGGCGGTGCGGGAAGAGGGGTACCTCACAGATGTGCGGACTTTCGCACGGACGTGCGGGCATATGCGGAACAATGACCGGGTGACCTCAGCGACTCGACAGCCGGAGACACCGGCCCCCACCGTCCCCCCGCGGCTGATCGCGACCGACCTCGACGGCACGCTGCTGCGGGACGACAAGTCGGTCTCCCCGCGCACGGTCGCCGCGCTGGCCGCCGCCGAGGAGGCCGGCATCGAGGTCTTCTTCGTCACCGGCCGCCCGGCCCGCTGGATGGACGTCGTCAGTGACCACGTCCACGGTCACGGCCTCGCCATCTGCGGCAACGGCGCCGCCGTGGTCGACCTGCACGGCGGCCCCGGCGCCCATCGGTTCGTGAAGGTGCGGGAGCTGGCCCGGGAGAACGCGCTGGACACCGTACGGCTGCTGCGCGAGGCGGCGCCGGGGACGGTGTACGCGATCGAGCAGCCGTACGACTTCAACCAGGAGCCGGAGTACCCGAAGCTGCACGTGGAGGTCCCCGACGTGCTCGCGCCCGCCGAGGAGCTCCTCGGTCCCGACGGTCCCGCCGCGGGCGACCCCGTCCTCAAGATCCTCGCCTTCCACCCCGACCTCGACCCCGACGCCTTCCTCACGCTGGCCCGGCTGGCCATCGGCGACCGTGCCACCGTCACCCGGTCCAGCCCCAGCGCCCTGCTGGAGATCAGCGGCCCGGGCGTCTCCAAGGCCAGCACGCTCGCCCTGTGCTGCGCCGAGCGCGGCATCTCCCACGAGGAGGTCGTCGCCTTCGGGGACATGCCGAACGACGTCGAGATGCTCACCTGGGCGGGGCGGTCCTACGCGATGGGCAACGCCCATCCCGACGTGATCGCCGCCGCGTCGGGGCGGACGGTCGCCAACAACGAGGACGGGGTCGCGGTCGTGATCGAGCGGCTGCTGGCGGAGCGTTCCTGATCCGCCGCACCGCCCCTCACGTCACAACGTCACGCCCCGCTTCTCCAGCCACGGCACCGGATCCAGCGCCGAGCCCATCGACGGAGTGACCCGCACCTCGAAGTGCAGGTGCGGCCCGGAGGAGTTGCCGGTGCTGCCCGACTGGCCGATCCACTGGCCGGTACCGACGCGGTCACCCTGGTCGACGGTGACGGCGGCGAGATGGGCGTACTGCGTGTAGTACCCGCCCGCGTGCTGCAGGACGACCTGCATGCCGAACGCACCCGAGCACGACACCCGCACCACCCGGCCCGCACCCACCGCCCGCACCGGTGTGCCCACCGGGACCGCGAAGTCCTGCCCGGTGTGCCGGTGCGCCCACCGCGCCCCGCCGCTGCCGAAGGACGCGGACAGCTCGTACGACTCCACCGGCGCCACCCACGCGCGCGTGAAGCGCACCTCCGGCTGGTCCAGCCGCACGGCACCGGGACAGGACCCAGCGGCCACCGACGCGTCCGCCTGTCCCTGCAACCGCCCCCGTGCCGTTTCGAGTGTGCGCTCGATGTTCCTCTTCAGGCCGGCGAGTTCGGCGTTGCTCCGCTCCAGCCGCTGCCAGGCCGCCGCGGCCTTCGCCTCGTCGGCGGCGAGCCGGGCCTCGGCCCGCCGGCTGCTCTCGACGGCGCTGTCGATGGCCAGTTCCGCCTGCCGGACCGCCCGGTGACCCCGCATCAGCGCGTCGGGATCGTCGGCGAGCACCATCCGCGCGGTCAGCGGGAGCCCGCCGCCGCTGCGGTACTGCTCACGCGCGAGGCGGCCCAGATCCTCGTTCACGGCCGCAATCTTCCGGCGCTGCCGGTCGAGCAGTTCCTCGAACCGCCGGACCTTCTCCCGTTCCTCCTCGGCCGCACGCCGCCCGGCCTCGTACTGCCGGGTCGCCGTGGCGGCCTTCTCGTACAGCCGCGCCACCTCCGCGCTCAGCCGCGCACCGGAACCGGAGGGGGTGTCCGTGGCGTCGGTGGGCCGGGCCGCGAGCACGGCGAGCGCGCACAGCAGCGCCGGAACGAGCAGTCGGGGACGGCGAGGTGAGCGCATGTCAGCGATCGTGTCCCGCGCGGTGGCACGCGGCCCTGTCCTGCTCGTACGGCCGGGGGACCCGTTGCTGCACACGGCTCAGTACGGCTGCTGCACACGGGGCATCGCCGCACCGGCGCCGACCAGCCGGGGAAGGCTCCCCACGGGTTTCGGGGCCGGGCGGGCGGCGCCTTCAGTACGGCGCCTCCCACACCAGCGTGGTCCCTCCGCCGTTCTCCCCGATGCCCGGCCCGTGCCGGCTGGAGCCGCCCAGGGACTCGGCGCGGCGCCGGAGGTTCTCCAGTCCGCTGCGCCGTCCGCCCACGGGGATGCCGACGCCGTCGTCGGCGACGGTCAGCCGGACGCCCGGCCTGCCGCCCCGCAGGGACACGGTCGCGTCGACGACGACATCGATCCGGGAAGCCCGGGCGTGCCGGAAGGCGTTGGAGAGGGCTTCACGCAGGGCGGCGACGAGGTTCTTGCCCGTCAGGTCACCGACGGCGCTGTCGACAGGCCCGACGAAACGGCAGGAGGGTGTGAAGCCCAGGGGCACGGCGGCCGTGGTGATCTCGCGCAGCACACGGCGGCGCAGTCCCGGTTCCTCCTCGGCGGGCTGCCGCAGTGCGAAGACGGCCGAGCGGATCTCCTGAATGGTCACGTCGAGTTCGCCGACGGCCCTGCCGACGCCGTCGCGCACCTCGGGCACGGCGGACCGGCGCCGGGCGCGCTCCAGCAGCATCCCGGTGGCGAACAGCCGCTGGACGACGAGGTCGTGCAGGTCCCGGGCGATGCGGTCACGGTCCTCGTACACCGCGAGCCGCTCCCGGTCGCGCTGCGCCTCGGCCATCATCAGCGCGAGCGCGGCCTGCGCGGCGAACCGGACGGCGAGGGCACGCTCGGTCCGCGAGAACGGGCGCTCCCCGCGCGCCCGGGGCGTGACGAGGCCGCCCAGCACCCGCCCGTGGCTGCGCAGGGGCAGCAGCATGGCCGGACCGTAACCGCGCGCGAGGCCGGTGACCAGGCGGGGATCGGTGGCGGCGTCGTCCACGAACACGGCCCGCCCGGCCAGCAGTTCGGTGACGGCGCCGCGGCCCGGCGGGAGCACCGTGCCCAGCGCCTCCGTCGGTCCCTCCGAGGCGACGGCGGCGATCTCCAGGCCACCCCCGTCGGCTGGCAGCAGCACGATCCCCGCGGCCGCTGCGGACAGCCGGCGGGCCTGCTCGGCGACCACCTGCAGGGCGTCGTCGGTGCCGTCGCCGGAGAGCAGGGCGGTGGTGACGGCGACCGATCCGTCGATCCAGCGCTCCCGCTGCCGGGTGGTCTCGTACAGCCGCGCGTTGCCGATGGCGATACCGGCCCCCGCGGCCAGCACCCGCACCATCGCGAGGTCGTCGTCGGAGAAGGGCTCCCCTCCGCGCTTGTCGGCCAGGTACAGGTTGCCGAAAATCTCGCCCCGCACCCGGATCGGGACGCCGAGGAAGCCGCGCATCGGCGGGTGGTGCGCGGGGAAGCCGCATGCGCGCGCGTCCGCGGTCAGATCCTCCAGCCGGACCGGGTCCGGGCCGCGGATCAGAGCGCCCAGCAGACCCCGGTGGCCGTCGGGCAGGTGCCCGATGCGGCGGGCCGTCTCCTCGTCGACGCCGCTGAACACGAAGTCGGCCAGTCCCTCACCGTCCTCGGCGACGACACCGATCGCCGCGTAGCGGGCGTCCGCCAGATCGGCCGCCGTCTCGCAGATCCGGTCCAGCGTGGAGTGCAGCTCCAGGCCGCTGCCGACGGACCGCATCGCCTCCAGCAGCTTCGGCACCCGCGCGAGAAGCTCGGCGGAGGCCCCCTGCGGGGACGGCCCGAGGCCGGGAGACGGTGCGGTGGGCATGCCCCGAGCCTAATGAGCACTTTTTATCCAGGAAAGTCGCACTTTCCGGCGGCTGGAGGACCGCCGTCACCTCACCAGCGCCCGGAGGAGCCGCCCGTCACCTCACCAGCGTGCCGACGAGGTGACGGGATGCCCCGTGGTCTCACCAGCGTGCCGACGAGGTGACGGGATGCCCCGCGGTCTCACCGCGCCCCCACCAGCAGCTCCGACGCCGCCTCCCGCTCGATCATCGCCCGCAGCGGCCCCTCGACGGCGGCCAGCTCGTCGAACGTTCCCCGCTGCACGACGCGGCCCTCGTCCAGGACGACCACCTCGTCCACCGCCGCCAGGCCCGCCAGCCGGTGCGTGATCAGCAGCGTCGTACGGCCCTCGGTGGCGGCCAGCAGATCCGCGGTGAGCGCGTCGGCGGTCGGCAGGTCGAGGTGCTCGGCGGGCTCGTCCAGTACCAGGACGGGGAAGTCGGCGAGCAGCGCCCGGGCCAGCGCCAGCCGCTGCCGCTGGCCGCCGGACAGCCGCGCCCCGTGCTCCCCGACCAGCGTGTCGAGGCCGTCGGGCAGGCCGTCGGCCCACTCCAGCAGCCGGGCCCGCGCCAGGGCGTCCCGCAGGTCGGTGTCGGTGGCGTCCCGCCGGGCCAGCAGGAGGTTCTCGCGCACCGAGCTGTCGAAGAGGTGCGCGTCCTGGGCGCACAGCCCGACGAGCCGCCGCACCTCGTCCCCGTCCAGCGTCCGGGCGTCGGCCCCGGCCAGCGTGTAGGAACCCGCGTCCGCGTCCAGGAACCGCAGCAGCACCTGCGCCAGAGTCGTCTTGCCCGACCCGGACGGCCCGACGACGGCGACCCGGCGGCCCTCCGGCAGCGTCAGGCCGACTCCGGTGAGGGCGTCGCGGTCCTGCCCCGGGTGGCGGGCCGACAGGCCCTCGATCACGACCGGGAACGGAGTGGCGGGCGCTCGCCGGGGCCGCTGCGGCTCCTGTACCGGCTCGGGCGCGTCCAGCACGTCGTACACCCGCTCGGCGCTCCTGATCACCCGCTGCCGGAACTGCACGGCGAGCGGCAGTCCGAGGACGGCCTCGAAGGCGGCCAGCGGAGTCAGGACGACCACGGCCGCGAGCAGCCCGTCGAGCCTGCCGTCGGCCACCGCCCGCACCGCGACCAGGGCGGCGGCGGCGACGGTGAGCCCGGACACGAGCGCGGTCAGCCCGCTGCCGAGGGCGGTGGCGGTCGCGGCGCGCGAGGCGATCCGGGTGAGGTCGCCGTCGGCCCGCCGCGCCGCGGCGGTACGTCCGGGCAGGGCACCGGCGACGGTCAGCTCGGCGGTGCCGGTGAGCAGGTCGGCCACCCGGGTCGCCAGGACGCCGCGGGCGGGGGCCAGCCTGCGCTCGGCCCGCCGCGCCACGGCACCGGTGACCAGCGGGACGCCCACCCCGGCCGCCAGCAGCCCGGCCGCGAGGACGGCACCGGCCTCCGGCAGCAGCCAGGCCGTGAAGCCGACGGACACGGCGGACACCGCCACCGCGGCGCCGGCCGGGAGCAGCCAGCGCAGCCAGTAGTCCTGCAGCGCGTCCACGTCGGCGACGAGCCGTGCCAGCAGATCACCCCGGCGGCTGTGCCGCAGTCCTGCGGGAGCGAGCCGCTCCAGCCGCCGGTAGACGGCGACCCGGGTGTCGGCCAGCATCCGCAGCACCGCGTCGTGCGACACGAGCCGCTCGCCGTACCGGAAGACGGCCCGTCCGATCCCGAAGGCGCGCGTCGCCGTCACGGCCACCATCAGGTACAGCACGGGCGGCTGCTGCGAGGCCCGGGAGATGAGCCAGCCGGAGGTGGCCATGAGGCCGACGGCGCTGCCGAGCGCGAGACTGCCGAGCAGCAGCGCGAGCCCGAGCCGCCCGCGCCGTGCGGCGGACATCGCCCGGACCCGGGCGAGGACACCACCGCGCGCCGCCGTCGCGGCGGCCGCTTCACCGATCTGCTCCATGCCCGGGGCAGTGGTGTGCTCCCCGTCGGAGGCGCCGGCCGGCACCTCGATCGGACGGGACGCCGCTGCGGAGGAGACCGGGCGGGACGCCGCTGCGGAGGAGACCGGGCGGGACACTGCCACCGAGGAGACCGGGCGGGACACCGGCGCCGGGGAGACCGGGCGCGGGCCGGTGACAGCCGCGGGCTCCGCCAGCCGCACCACCCGGTCCGCCACCTCCAGCAGCGCCGGCCGGTGCACCACCAGCAGCACCGTCCGTCCCCGGGCGAGCCGCCGCACCGCCGCCACGACCTCGGCCTCGGTCGCCCCGTCCAGGGCGGCCGTCGGCTCGTCCAGCAACAGCACCGGCCGGTCCGCGAGGAACGCGCGGGCCAGCGCCAGCCGCTGCCGCTGCCCGGCCGACAGCCCGGCCCCGTCCTCGCCGAGCACGGTGTCCATCCCTCCGGGCAGCGCCTCCACGAAGGCGAGCGCCCCGGCGTCCCGCAGCGCCCGGCGTACGGCGGCGTCGTCGGCGTCGGGCCGGGCCAGCCGTACGTTCTCGGCGACGGTCCCGGCATGCAGGTGGGGCCGCTGCGGCACCCACGCCACCCGGGCGTGCCACTGCGCCGGGTCCAGCCCGGCCAGATCGGCTCCCCCGATCAGCACCCGGCCCGCCGTCGGCCGTACGAACCCCAGCAGGACGTCGAGCAACGTCGACTTGCCCGCCCCGCTCGGCCCGACGAGCGCCACCGTCTCCCCGGGCTCGACGGTGAAGGACACCTCCGACACGGCGTCCGTGGCCCGCCCCGGGTAGCGGACGGTCACCTCCTCGAAGGAGAGGGTGCCGTCCGCCGGCACCGGACCGGTACCGCTCGCCGGCACGGGCGTCTCCAGAACCGAGAAGATCTCCTCGGCCGCCGCAAGCCCTTCGGCCGCCGCGTGGTACTGCGCCCCGACCTGCCGCAGCGGCAGATACGCCTCGGGGGCGAGGACGAGGATCACCAGGCCGACGTACAGGTCCATCTCGCCGTGGACCAGGCGCATGCCGATCGTCACAGCGACCAGCGCCACCGACAGCGTGGCGAGCAGTTCCAGCGCGAAGGACGACAGGAAGGCGATCCGCAGCGTCCGCAGGGTCGCCTGCCGGTACTCGCCGGTGATCCGCTTGATCGACTCGGCCTGTGCCTTCGCCCGCCCGAACACCTTCAGCGTCGGCAGCCCGGCCACCACGTCCAGGAAGTGCCCGGACAGCCGGGACAGCAGCCGCCACTGCCGGTCCATCCGGGACTGCGTGGCCCAGCCGATCAGCACCATGAAGACCGGGATGAGGGGAAGGGTGCCGACGATGATGGCCGCCGACACCCAGTCCTCGGTGACGATCCGGGCCAGCACCGCCACCGGTACGACCACCGCGAGCCCGAGCTGCGGCAGATAGCGGGAGAAGTAGTCGTCGAGCGCGTCGACGCCGCGGGTGGCGAGGGCGACCAGCGATCCGGTCCGCTGCCCGCTCAGCCAGCCGGGGCCGAGTACGGTCGCCCGCTCCAGCAGCCGGCCCCGCAGCTCCGACTTGACCGCCGCGCTCGCCCGGTGCGCGGCCAGCTCGGTGAGCCATCCGACCAGCGCCCGGCCGCAGGCGACGGCCACCAACAGCAGCAGGGGCGTGCGCAGTCCGGACACGGTCAGGCCGTGCTGGAAGGCCCCCACCACCACCTCGGCGATGAGCATGGCCTGCGCGATGACCAGCCCGGCGCCGACGGCGCCCAGGGCGACGACCGCGATCAGGAAGAAGCGGGTGGCGCGGGCGTGGCGCAGCAGGCGCGGATCGATGGGTTTCACGTGAAACAAGCCCTTCGGCCCTGGGGGCGCGTTTCACGTGAAACGGCGAACCGGTGGAACGCGCCCCGTGACGGACTCAGTGCGCGGATTCGGCGAGGTGCTGGGTGCCGATGCGCTTGCGGAAGACCCAGTACGTCCATCCCTGGTAGAGCAGGACCAACGGCGTGGCGATCGCCGCGAGCCAGGTCATGATCTTCAGGGTGTAAGGGCTGGACGAGGCGTTGGTGACGGTGAGGCTCCAGTCCGCGTTCAGCGTGGACGGCATGACATTCGGGAAGAGCGTCAGGAAGAGCATCGCCACGGTGGCCACGATCGTGACACCGGACAGGGCGAACGCCCATCCCTCCCGTCCGGCCTGGTTCGCCATCAACGCCACGACCAGCGCGGCGACGGCCACCACCAGCGCGACCAGGCTCTTGCCGTCACCGCTGTCGATCTGCGTCCACAGCAGGAACAGCACCGCCAGGACGGCCGTGACCAGACCGACGCGCAACGCCAGCGCCCGCGCCCGCGCCCGGATCTCCCCGACGGTCTTGAGCGCCGTGAACACCGCCCCGTGGAAGGTGAACAGCGTCAGCGTCACCAGGCCGCCGAGCAGCGCGTACGGATTGAGCAGGTCCCCCAGGCCGCCCACGTACTCCAAGTCCCGGTCGATCTTCACGCCCCGGACGATGTTGCCGAAGGCCACGCCCCACAGGAACGCCGGGATCAGCGAGGTCCAGAAGATCGCAGTCTCCCAGTTGCGCTGCCAGTTCTCCTCCGGCCGCTTCACCCGGTACTCGAAGGCGACGCCCCGGACGATCAGGCAGAGCAGGATGATCAGCAGAGGCAGGTAGAAGCCGGAGAAGAGGGTGGCGTACCACTCGGGGAAGGCGGCGAAGGTCGCGCCGCCCGCCGTGAGCAGCCAGACCTCGTTGCCGTCCCACACGGGGCCGATGGTGTTGATCAGCACCCGCTTCTCGGGCCGGTCGCGGGCGAGGAGCTTGGTGAGGACACCGACCCCGAAGTCGAAGCCCTCCAGGAAGAAGTAGCCGGTCCACAGGACGGCGATCAGGACGAACCAGACGTCGTGCAGTTCCATGACTGTGCAGCTCCCTCGGCCTAGTACGAGAAGGCCATCGGCTTGTCGGCGTCACGGGCGTCGCCGCCGATCTTCGTGGGCGGGTTGAGGTCGGCCTCGGTGAGCTCGGGCGGGCCGGCCTTGACGTACTTGGCCAGCAGCCTGACCTCGATGACGGCGAGGATCGCGTAGAGCAGGGTGAAGGCGATCATCGAGGTGAGGACCTCGGCCGTGGAGACACCGGGGGAGACCGCGTCGCGGGTCTGGAACAAGCCGTAGACGACCCATGGCTGGCGGCCCATCTCGGTGAAGATCCAGCCCCAGGAGTTGGCGATCAGCGGGAAGCCCATCGTCCACAGCGCCAGCAGCCAGTACAGCCGGGTGAGCTTCGATCCGAGCGGCTTCTTCAGCAGCACCAGATGCGGCACCTCGTCCTCCCCGGTCCGCCAGGCGGCCGGCAGCAGGAACTTCTTCCGCGTGAGCCACAGCCCCAGCAGGCCGAGGGAGAAGGACGCCATGCCGAAGCCGATCATCCAGCGGAAGCCCCAGTAGGCGACGGGGACGATGGGCTTGTAGTCACCGGGCCCGAACTGCTTCTGCAGGGCCTCGTTGGTGTCGTTGATGCCCGGCACGTACGACTCGAAGTCGCTGTGCGCGAGGAAGGACAGCAGTCCGGGGATCTCCAGGGCGACCTTGTTGTGCCCCTCGTCGACGTCCCCGTAGGCGAAGACGGAGAAGGGCGCCGGCTTCTCGCCGTCCCACAGCGCCTCGGCGGCGGCCATCTTCATCGGCTGCTGCTCGTACATGACCTTGCCGAGGGTGTCGCCGCTGATCGCGGTGAGCAGGCCGCCGACCGCCAGGGTGACGAGGCCGAGGCGGAGCGAGGTCCGCATCACCGGGATGTGCTTCTTGCGCATCAGGTGGAAGGCGGCGATGCCGACCATGAACGCGCCCCCCGTGAGGAAGGCCGCCGAGAAGCTGTGGAAGACCTGGTTGAGCGTGGTGTTCTGGGTGAGGACGGCCCAGAAGTCGGTGAGCTCGGCCCGCCCCTTCTCCTCGTTGATCCGGTAGCCCACCGGGTGCTGCATCCACGAGTTGGCCGCGAGGATGAAGTACGCCGACAGCAGCGTGCCGATCGACACCATCCAGATGCAGGCCAGGTGGATCTTCTTGGGCAGCTTGTCCCAGCCGAAGATCCACAGGCCGATGAAGGTGGACTCGAAGAAGAAGGCGATCAGGGCCTCGAAGGCGAGCGGCGCACCGAAGACGTCACCGACGAAGCGGGAGTAGTCCGACCAGTTCATGCCGAACTGGAACTCCTGCACGATGCCCGTGACCACGCCCATGGCGATGTTGATCAGGAACAGCTTGCCCCAGAACTTGGTCGCCCTGAGGTACTTCTCCTTCTCCGTCCGCACCCACGCGGTCTGCAGCCCGGCCGTCAGGGCGGCCAGGGAGATCGTCAGGGGGACGAAGAGGAAGTGGTAGACGGTGGTGATACCGAACTGCCAGCGCGCCAGGGTCTCCGGCGCCAGAGCCATGTCCACGTCGTCGCTCTCCTTACATCGCCGTGGTCAGCGGCAGTTTGTGCGTGTATGTCACACCTATCTCGGGAGCTATCAGACACGCTTGTGAACGCGTTCACATTCACAAGCAATTATGACCTACAGCTTTTCGACGCCGGAAGGGGGGTCCCCTGTGACGTCAACCCCCTTGGCAGGAACTTCAACATCTTGTTGAATCCGCCGCATGGAGACACAGCGACACTCGGCCCCGCGCGAGCACGCGGACCCCCACACACCGCAGACGCGTATACGAATCTCATGGCCAGCGGGACACCTCACCGCGACCCTCGACGACACTCCGACGACGCAGGCCCTCCGCAAGGCACTGCCACTCACCTCGACCGCCCACACCTGGGGCGAGGAGGTCTATTTCGACACGGGAGTATCGGTTTCACGTGAAACGGACGCCCGGCAGGTCGTCGAGCCGGGCACGGTCGCCTTCTGGACCGACGGCGACGCGCTGGCCCTCCCCTACGGGCCCACGCCGATCTCGCGCGGCGACGAGTGCCGCCTCGCGAGCCCCTGCAACGTCCTGGGCCGCCTCGACGGGGACCCCCGCCTGCTGGCGACGGTCCGCGACGGCGACCCGGTACGCGTGGAGGCGGCCGACGCCTGATCCGCCGGCCGCCCGACGGCTACGCCTCCTTGCGGAACTCTTCCGCCACCTTCAGGAAGATGTCGTTCCCCTCGCTCTCCCCGACCGTGACCCGCACACCCTCGCCGGGGAACGGCCGGATGACCACCCCGGCCCGCTCGCAGGCCTCCGCGAACGCCACCGTGCGCTCCCCCAGCCGCAGCCACACGAAGTTCGCCTGGGTCTCCGGCACCGTCCAGCCCTGGCCGCGCAGCGCGTCGACCACGCGCGTGCGCTCGCACACCAGCGAGCCGACCCGGCCCAGCAGCTCGTCCTCGGCCCGCAGGGAGGCGATCGCCGCCTCCTGCGCGAGCTGGCTCACCCCGAACGGCACCGCCGTCTTGCGCAGCGCCGCCGCCACCGGCTCGTGGGCGATCGCGAAGCCGACCCGCAGCCCGGCCAGACCGTAGGCCTTGGAGAAGGTCCGCAGGACGCAGACGTTGGGCCGCTCACGGTAGAGCTCGACACCGTCGGGCACCTCGGGGTCGCGGATGAACTCGCGGTAGGCCTCGTCGAGCACCACCAGCACATCGCCGGGCACCCGGTCGAGGAACCGCTCCAGCTCGGCCCGCCGCACCACCGTGCCGGTCGGGTTGTTCGGGTTGCAGACGAAGATCAGCCGGGTGCGGTCGGTGACGGCGTCGGCCATGGCGTCCAGGTCGTGCACGTCCCCCGGCGTCAGCGGCACCTGCACCGACCGCGCACCGCTGATCTGCGTGATGATCGGGTACGCCTCGAAGGACCGCCAGGCGTAGATCACCTCGTCCCCGGGGCCGGACGTCGCCTGGATCAGCTGCTGCGCCACACCGACCGAGCCGGTGCCGGTGGCCAGGTGGGAGACGGGGACCCCGAACCGCTCGGACAACTCGTCCGCCAGGCCCGTACAGGCCATGTCGGGGTAACGGTTGAAGGAGCAGGCCGCGGCCGTCACGGTCTCCATCACGCCCGGCAGCGGCGGGTAGGGGTTCTCGTTGGAGGACAGCTTGTAGGCCACCGGACCGCCGGCCGCGGCGGGCTTGCCCGGCTTGTAGGTGGGGATTCCCTCCAGCTCCGTGCGCAGCTTCGGGCTCGTCTCGCTCACCGCAGTCCTCCTCGTGACCACCACCGGCATCGAATACTCCTCACCCTATGAGGATTCAAGGCCGGTGCGTAGAGGTGCGCGGCCCACCGGCGGCTCCTGCGGACACGGCGCCGGCTTCCCCACCAGACCCTCCGATCACCTCGGCATCAGAGGCATCCGCTCACGGCCGCTCACGGCAGCTCACGGCGGGGGTGCACGACCCGGGGGCGCGCCACACATATATCTATGCGCCGGTAGCTCACGCCGTGGCGCGCATCCCCCGTGAAGGTGAGTTGAGCCCTCTTCACACCATCGGCGACTTGCCAGGCCCGTACACGGCGGCACGTCACGTACTGACTCAAGAACGGCCAACCGCCTTTGTTTCAGAGGTAGTTAACCTCTTTCGATCATGCAGAAACGTACCTGTCAATGCGCGCATATGCGTCCGCCCTACCCTGTCGCATGAGCCCTACTATCGGCTCGCCATGACAGCAGCAGGGAAGCACCAGGTGAGCCGCGCGGAAACCTCACGCCGAGGCAGCCGGCCGGGCCGGGCAGGCATCAGAGATGTGGCTGCCGCCGCCGGCGTCTCCATCACGACCGTCTCCGACGCCCTCAACGGCAAGGGCCGGCTCCCGGACGCCACCCGCCGCCATGTCCGCGAGGTCGCCGACCGGCTGGGCTACCGCCCCTCAGCCGCCGCCCGTACGCTCCGCACCGGCAAGTCGGGCCTCATCGGCCTGACCGTCACGACGTACGGGGATGAACCTTTCACCTTCACCGAATTCGCCTACTTCGCCGAGATGGCGCGCGCCGCCACCTCCGCCGCGCTCGCCCGCGGCTACGCGCTCGTCATCCTGCCCGCGACCTCCCGCCACGACGTCTGGTCCAACGTCGCCCTGGACGGCACGGTCGTCATCGACCCCTCCGACCAGGACCCGGTCGTCAGCGAGCTGGTCCGCCAGGGTCTGCCGGTCGTCTCCGACGGCCGCCCGGCGGGCTCCCTCCCGGTCACCGCCTGGGTCGACAACGACCACGAGGCCGCCGTCCTCGACATCCTCGACCATCTGGCCGCCGCCGGCGCCCGCCGCATCGGCCTCCTCACCGGCACCACGACCGACACGTACACCCACCTGTCGACCACCGCGTACCTGCGCTGGTGCGAGCGCGTCGGCCAGGACCCCGTCTACGAGGCCTATCCGGCGCACGACCCCTGCGCGGGCGCGGTCGCCGCCGACCGGCTGCTCGCCCGCCCCGACCGCCCCGACGCCGTCTACGGTCTGTTCGACCCCAACGGCACCGATCTGCTCGCCGCCGCCCGCCGCTACGGCCTGCGCGTCCCCGACGACCTGCTGCTGGTCTGCTGCAGCGAGTCCACGGTGTACGCCAGTACCGAGCCGCCCATCACGACCCTGTCGCTGAAGCCGCGCCGCATCGGCACGGCGGTGGTACAGCTGCTCATCGACGCCATCGAGGGCGTCCATACGGAGCGGCCGGTCGAGCAGGTCATACCGACCGAGCTGATCGTGCGCACGTCGTCGCAGCGCCGCGCGCCGCGCACGACGGTCAGCCCGCCCCGGTCGTCCGAGGGGAAGTAGAAGGACGCCACGAGCCGCGCGGGCGGGCCCCAGGCCCTCTCCGCGCGGCGGGGTGGCACGGACAGCGCCCGGCGGGCAGGCGCGGAAGACACGGCACGCAGGGACGGAGAGCGGGGCGCGGCCGGTCACGGGACAGCCGAAGCCCGCCCCAATCGGGGCGAAAGCCGCAGCGAACCGGAGTCTTGCTCCGATTCACCACCCCGGGGTCATCACATGGCGCGACCCGCATTCCTATGATGGGCCCACGACACCGCGGGCCGCTGCGACCAGGCAGTCCGAAGCGGTGCAGATGCGGCGCGATGGTGGAGGGGTCGATGACTCAGGGGGCCGGTCAGGGACCCGAGGTGGAGCGGACGGCGACGTTGCGCGACTTCCGCGTGCCCGCATACGTCCACGAGACCGCTCCGTACCTCCACGGCACGCACCCGGGCGACGCCGTTCCGCCCCACGAGGATCCCCACCCCGACGGGTACACGCCCACCGAGCGCGACCTGCCGGTGATCAACCCCGGCGACACGCCGCAGGTGTCCGCCGACCCCGCGTCCGCCCCGGCCTCGCAGCCCGCGGCGGGCCCCGGTCCGCTGTACGTCGTCGGTGACGTGCACGGTTATCTCGACGAGCTGGTGGCCGCCCTGCAGGACAAGGGCCTCATCGACGCCGCCGGGCACTGGTGCGCCGGCACCGCCCGGCTGTGGTTCCTCGGCGACTTCACCGACCGCGGCCCGGACGGCATCGGCGTCATCGACCTCGTCATGCGGCTGTCCGCCGAGGCCGCCGCGGCCGGCGGCTACTGCAAGGCGCTCATGGGCAACCACGAGCTGCTGCTTCTCGGCGCCAAGCGGTTCGGCGACACGCCCGTCAACTCCGGCGCGGGCACCGCCACCTTCCAGGCGGCCTGGCTGCTCAACGGCGGCCAGAAGACCGACATGGACCGCCTCCAGGACCACCACCTGCAGTGGATGGCCCGTCTCGACGCCCTGGAGGAGGTCGACGGCCACCTGCTGGTCCACTCCGACACCACCGCCTACCTCGACTACGGCCGCTCCATCGAAGAGGTCAACGACACCGTCCACGAGACGCTCACCCGCAACGACGCGGACGAGGTGTGGGACCTGTTCCGCAAGTTCACCAAGCGGTTCTCCTTCCGTGACGAGGGCGGCGCCGACGCGGTCCGCTCTCTGCTGGACGTGTACGGCGGCACCCGCATCGTCCACGGGCACAGCCCCATCCCCTACCTGCTGGGCGAGGTCGGCTCCGAGGACGGCGAGGACGGCTCCGGCCCCGTGGTCGAAGGACCGCACGTGTACGCCGACGGGCTCGCCATCGCGATGGACGGCGGCGTGACGATGGCCGGGAAGCTGCTGGTCCAGCAACTCCCGCTCGACGACTGACCGTTCACCGGCAGACCTTTTTCCGACGGCGTCCGCGCAGGCCGGCACGGATTTTTCCGTGGAGGCCGGCCTCCATTTTCCGTAAACCCCCTGTCACCGTGTGCCGTCACCGCTCTACCATCGGCTTATCCGTAGCAGGCTCCCCTCCGTTTCTGCCCGACGGTTCGTCAGCATGCCGAGCCACAAGCCCTACGGAGCATCGGGGGATGCACATGAACAGCGTTCCGCAGCAGCTGTTGAGCGAGGACCGGCACGAGTACGAGCGGATCCTCGACGAGGCGCTGCGCCTGGCACCACACCGCCCGGAGCTGTCCGCCGCCGGACAGCGGCTCAACCTCGAACAACTGCGCGCGATGGCGCTCAGCGCCACCGCACTCATCACGGCCGCCGCCGCGACCGAGTACCAGCACTACGTCAAGGTCCGCGAAGAGCTCCGCCATCCGGCGACGCCGGTCCCCACGACGTCCGCCCGTGAATCCGGCTCCCCCGGCCCGGGAGCGCGGACGACGGGATTCGCCGCCACCGTGGAGGAGGCCGCCGAGACCGCAGGCGCGGGCGCCGTCGCCGTCGTCGCGGTGCTGGCGCCCGTGCTCGCCGGGACCGCCGCGGTGATCTTCCTGCTCGTGGGGTACGTCCTGCGCATGCTCGACCCGAAGCAGGCGTTCGCCCGGACGATGCTCACCACCGGGTGGGTGTTCGGCGCCGTCACCGCGGTCGCGATCCTCGTCGCCGCCGTCGGGCTGCTGGTCACCGCCCTGCGCAACCGCCCCTTCGCCGAAGCCGGGCCGTACCGGGAGACGAGCCGGGAGGTGGCCGAGGCCAGGGACGCCTGGCGTGACGCCCTGGTGGAGCGCGGCATCCTGCCGTTCCTGCGCGACGCCCTCGCCGATCCGGGCACGACGGGCACGCTGCCGCATACGGCACCGTCCGCGCCGGCCGGCCGTATGCCGGTCCTCGGCTACGACCGGCCCGGCTTCACCAGCCCCGACGACAGCCCGGCCACGGAGCACCGTCCTAGCTTCACGAGCCCGGACTACACCAGTCCGGACTTCGGCGGCCCGGAACACCGGCCGGAGTAGCCGAGAGGCCGGCACCAGCCCGCCCCAGGGGTCCGCGGGGGTGACCCCGTCGGGCGGGACCTGCCGGGCGGACGGGGCGGAGGACAGAGGGCGAGCCGGGCGGCCGGCCCCCTCGTCGCTCCGTCACTCCGCCCCGTGCCGGTGACGCGAGGTCAGTCCGCGATCGGCAGGTAGACGCGGTTGCCCGCGGCCGCGAACTCCTTCGCCTTCTGGGCCATGCCTTCCTCGATCTCGGCCTGGCTGTCGCCGTGCCGGCGGCGGATGTCCTGCGAGATCTTCATGCTGCAGAACTTCGGGCCGCACATCGAGCAGAAGTGGGCCGTCTTGGCGGGCTCGGCCGGCAGCGTCTCGTCGTGGAACTCCCGTGCCGTGTCCGGGTCGAGGGCCAGGTTGAACTGGTCCTCCCACCGGAACTCGAAGCGGGCGTCGGACAGCGCGTCGTCCCACTCCTGCGCGCCCGGGTGTCCCTTGGCGAGGTCGGCCGCGTGAGCAGCGATCTTGTAGGTGATGACGCCGGTCTTGACGTCGTCACGGTTGGGGAGGCCCAGGTGCTCCTTCGGCGTGACGTAGCAGAGCATGGCCGTGCCCCACCAGGCGATCATCGCGGCACCGATGCCGGAGGTGATGTGGTCGTACGCCGGGGCGATGTCCGTCGTCAGCGGGCCGAGCGTATAGAACGGGGCTTCATCGCAGATCTCCTGCTGAAGGTCGATGTTCTCCTTGATCTTGTGCATCGGGACGTGGCCCGGGCCCTCGATCATGGTCTGAACGTTGAAACGCTTCGCGATCCGGTTGAGTTCCCCGAGCGTCCGCAACTCCGCGAACTGCGCCTCGTCGTTGGCGTCCGCGATCGAGCCCGGCCTGAGGCCGTCACCGAGGGAGTACGTCACGTCGTAGGCGGCGAGGATCTCGCAGAGCTCCTCGAAGTTCTCGTACAGGAACGACTCCTTGTGGTGCGCCAGGCACCACGCCGCCATGATCGAGCCGCCGCGCGAGACGATTCCGGTCTTGCGGTTCGCCGTCAGCGGCACGTACGCCAGGCGCACACCCGCGTGGACCGTCATGTAGTCCACGCCCTGTTCGGCCTGTTCGATGACCGTGTCCTTGTAGATCTCCCAGGTCAGCTCCTCGGCCTTGCCGTCTACCTTCTCCAGGGCCTGGTAGAGCGGCACGGTGCCGATGGGGACGGGGGAGTTGCGCAGCACCCACTCGCGCGTGGTGTGGATGTTGCGCCCGGTGGACAGGTCCATGACCGTGTCGGCGCCCCAGCGGGTCGCCCAGGTCATCTTCTCGACCTCCTCCTCGATGGAGGAGGTCACGGCGGAGTTGCCGATGTTGGCGTTGACCTTCACCAGGAACCGCTTGCCGATGATCATCGGCTCGATCTCCGGGTGGTTGACGTTCGCGGGCAGAACCGCCCGCCCCGCGGCGATCTCCTCGCGGACCACCTCGGGTGACACGTTCTCCCGGATGGCCACATACTCCATCTCGGGCGTGATCTCACCCCGGCGCGCGTACGCGAGTTGTGTCACGGCCTGGCCGTCCCGTCCGCGCCGCGGCTGGCGCGGGCGTCCGGGGAAGACCGCGTCGAGGTTGCGCAGGCCGCCACGCGGTGACGTGTGCTTGATCCCGTCGTCCTCGGGACGGACGGGACGGCCCGCGTACTCCTCCGTGTCGCCGCGGGCGATGATCCAGTTCTCCCGCAGCGGCGGCAGGCCCCTGCGGACGTCCGTGTCCACGAGGGGATCGGTGTACGGGCCCGATGTGTCGTACAGCGTGACGGACTGCCCGTTGGTGAGGTGCACCTGACGGACCGGCACCCGCAGGTCGGGGCGTGAGCCCTCGATGTACGCCTTGTGCCAGCCGATGGACTTCCCGGCCTCCGTGGACTCCCCGTCGGCGGAGTTCTGCGTGGAGGCAGGCGTGCGTGCGTCCTTGATGGTCATGAGACCTACTCCCTACGCCGGCATTACCCGGTAACAGGTTCGGCGGTCGACGCAGCGGTGTCCGTCCGCCGACGTTCCGTGGGAAACATCACCCGACTTCGGTGACGTTTCATGTGAAACGTCGCTGGGACGGAGGTCAGCGCCCTCTCAGCCCGGTGCTCCGAGCTCCCGCGTGTACAAAGGTGCCTCCACGCTAGCGTCCCTTCGGGCGCGGTGACCAGAGGGCCCCCCGGGTTCTTGCGATGATCGGTCGGTGACCACGACGCAGCAGCCCTCCTATCCTCCACCCGATCCGTCCCACGGCCCCGGCGCCGGCAGCGGCCCCGGTGCGAGAGACGGACACGGCCACGGGTCCGGGGGCGGTCATGGGCACGGGTCCGGGGGCGGTCATGGGCACGGGCCCGGGGGCGGTCATGGGCACGGGCCCGGGGGCGGTCATGGGCACGGGCCCGGGGGCGGTCATGGGCACGGCCATGGGCATGGGCACAGCCATGGCCCGGCGACGCCGGTCTCCCGGCATCTGCGCAAGGTCATCGCGGCGGTCCTCATCCCGTTCGCCGCGGCGGTGCTTGTCGGGCTCGCGGTGCTGTGGCCGGGCGGTGCGCCGCCGCACGAACGCACCGGCGTCGGCTTCGACCGTCAGACGCAGCAGGCCACGGTCACCCGGGTGACCGAGGTGAGCTGCAAGGACGTCAACGCCTCGGCCGTCCCCCCGACCGGCGACACCTCCACCGCCGAGGGCTCCTCCGCGGTGCAGCAGGCGAACGGGACCTGCAAGAAGGCGACGATCCGGGTCGACACCGGCAAGGACAAGGGCCGCACGTTCACCGAGATCGTGCAGCCCGACCAGTCACGGCAACTGCACCAGGGCCAGGGGGTCGTGGTCGCCTACGAGCCCTCGGCGCCGAGGGACCTGCAGTACTCGGTCGCCGACATCAACCGGCGCATGCCGATGGCGCTGCTGGCCGGCATCTTCGCGCTCGCCGTCGTGGCCGTCGGGCGGCTGCGGGGCGTCATGGCGCTGGTCGCGCTGGCCATCAGCTTCCTGGTGCTGAACTTCTTCATCCTGCCCGCGATCCTGCAGGGCTCGAACCCGCTGCTCGTGGCGGTGGTGGGGTCGAGTGCGATCATGCTGATCGCCCTGTACCTGTGTCACGGGCTGTCGGCCCGTACGTCCGTGGCGGTGCTCGGCACCCTGATCTCGCTGCTGCTGATCGGTGTCCTGGGGTCGCTGTTCATCGGCTGGGCCGCGCTCTCCGGCAACACGGACGACAACACCGGTCTGATCCACGGTCTGTACCCGTCCATCGACATGAGCGGCCTGCTGCTGGCCGGGGTCATCATCGGCTCGCTCGGCGTCCTCGACGACGTGACGGTCACCCAGACGTCGGCGGTGTGGGAGCTGCACGAGGCCAATCCGTCGATGGGCTGGCGCGGGCTGTACCGCGCGGGCATCCGCATCGGCCGCGACCACATCGCGTCCGTCGTCAACACGCTCGTCCTCGCCTACGCGGGCGCGGCGCTGCCGCTGCTGCTGCTGTTCTCGATCGCGCAGAGCAGCGTGGGGACCGTCGCCAACAGCGAGCTCGTCGCGGAGGAGATCGTCCGCACTCTGGTCGGCTCCATCGGCCTGGTGGCGTCGGTGCCGGTCACCACGGCCCTGGCGGCCCTGGTGGTCTCGGCCGACCGCCCCGGGCGCGAAGCGTCGGCGCCGGGTACCGGCCCCGTCCCGGCTCGGGGGGGACGAGGCCGGCGCCGCAAGCGCTGACGCCGATCCGGCGAAGCGTTACGCCACCACCGTCGAGGCTGCCGTAACGCTTCAGCCGGCGCTCTGTTCCTCCGCCAGGATGCGGTCGAGCGCTTCGTCGAGGTGGGCGTCGAAGTCGGCGAGCGCGCCCTCCTGCCCCAGCGGCACCAGTTTGTCGGTGCGGTCGAGGAAGGCCACGAGCGGTGCCGACGAGGCACGGAACAGCGCCTGGTCGCTACCGACCTGAAGCCTGATCAGCACCTCGCCCAGCGCCTCCGGTTCCACGGGCGTGATGCGCACATCGCCCTCACCGCACGGGCGGCCCACTCCGTCGATCAGCAACTCACGTCCGAAGGCCCAGGTCACCGGGGCATCACCAGGCAGATGAAACGTCAGCCGCACGGCATAGGGATCACAGGCCTCGTAGCGCAGCTCCACCGGGATACGGAAAGAAAGCTCCTCGGACACGAGAAAGCTCATCATGACCTCTGCCTGTACGGACTCGCGCATCATGTACCCCGTCGTTCGCCGTCGACTGGCCGGGAATCAAACCTCTGACACTGCTGGCATCTTGCTGAACGTACACACCAGATCACAAGGAGTGAGTTTTCAGATACTGATAGAGATCGCCAGCGACCCCAGGCGGCGCCCCACCTCGTGCTGGAGCTGCTGCACGGCGGGCAGCAGCCGGTCGGCATGCTGCGCGGGCAGGGAGATGGCCATCGTCGCCGCCGTGGTGCCCAGGGTGATGGGGATCGCCGCGCAGACCGTCCCGAGCGCGTACTCCTGGCGTTCGACGACCGGTTCCATCCGCCGTGTGCGTTCCAGCCGTTTCAGCAGACTGTGGTCGTCACCCACCGTGTACGGCGTGACCGGCTGGACCGGGTAGCGGTCGAGATGGTCGCGGCGTGCTTCCTCGTCCAGCTGCGCCAGCAGGCACTGCCCGATGGCGTGCGCGTGCCCGGTCTCGCGGAAGTCGGCCCATTCCTCGACCGCCGGGTTCCCCGGGGTGTCGGAGACGCCCATGATGTGGATCTCGCCGTCCCGGTACATCGCGTAGTACACGGGAACGCCGATGGCGTCGCGCCAGCAGGCGAGCGCGTCGACGACGGTGCTGCGACGTTTCTGCCGGGCTCCGCCGGCAGCGAGCCGCTCGGCCGCCTCACCCAGGAAGAAGAGTCCGTTCTCGCGGCGCAGATAGCCCTCGTGGACGAGGGTGCGCAGCAGGTGGTACGCCGTGGGGAGCGCCAGGCCGGTCTCGCGGGCCAGCTGCTTGGCGGGGGCCCCGTGCGCGTGCTCGGCGACGCGCTCCAGCAGGCGCATCGCGCGCTGCACCGATCCGATGAGGGTCGCGGGGGAGGCACGGCCCGCGGAGGGCGGTGTCGCGCGGGGCGGTGACGTGCGGGGCGGTGACGTGCGGGGCGGTGCGGAGGCCGACTGGGACGGCACGGGGGAGGTGTGCGGTGGGGCGGATGGGGTGTCAGCCGTGGCCAAGGTCACTCCCGGAGCGCGAGGGGGTCCCGTGCGGGGAGACACGGGTGGAGGTGTACTCCGCTCGCGGGGTCTCCCCCGCGTGAGGTTTCCGGACTTTAACCGTCCGTTCCCGCCCGCAGACCGCCTGTCCGGGAAACCTCCCCCGCACGAGGGAACCGGTGATTCCTATTACCACTCACCGGTGTCCCACGAACCTCACCAGTCGCTGCGGGACGACGAACGCGCGGTGAACTTCCGCACGACGTAGACCAGTCCACCGACCAGCGCGACGAAGACCAGCACCTTGAAGAGCAGTCCGACCAGGAAACCGACCACGCTGGCTATCAGCCCGCCGAACACGACCAGGGCGATGACCGGCACCGCGACCCACTTCACCCACCACGGCAGTCCCGCGAAGATCTCTCGCATCGCCCTCGTCCTTACCTCTCCGCCCGTCGGTGTACCGGGCCGGCTTTCTCGGCTTTCTCGGATTGATCGGATTCCTAGGGACGCGGTGACCCGGTTCCCCGGGCGCCCTGCGTCCCGCCTGCCGGTGTCCCGGCCTCCCGGGGTGACCGGGACACCGGTCCGGCCATCTCCTGCTGTCCTGGAATCGATGCTAGGGCCGCGGAAGGCCCGGGCGGGGGCCTCGCATCCCTTGTCCTCCCCTGACCGGTCCCCTAGGGAACCCGGAGACGAGGGCCCCTGGAGACGGCGGCTCAGCTCTCGGGCGGGGAGAACACCACCAGCACCCGCAGGTCCTCGGTGATGTGGTGGAACTTGTGGGCGACCCCGGCCGGCACGTAGACCACGCTGCCGCGGGCGACCTGGGTGGTCTCCATGCCGACGGTGATCGAGGCGCGGCCGCTGACGACGAAGTACACCTCGTCCTGGTCGTGCGGCTTCTGCGGGTCGGGCTCGCCCGCGTCGAGGGCGTACAGGCCGACCGACATGTTCCGCTCCCGCAGGAACTGCAGGTACGCCCCGTCGTTGGCGGCGCGCTCCGCCTCCAGTTCGTCCAGCCGGAATGCCTTCATCGCCTCGTCCGCCCCTGTCTCACGTTCGGGTCCGTTCGCGTCTGCCACGATCAGACACATGATGAATTTCCTAGTCAAGACGATCGCCAACGCGGGCGCTCTGGCGGTCGCCGTCTGGCTGCTGGACAAGATCACGCTGACCGGCGACAGCACGGGCAGGAAGGCCGGGACCCTGGTCCTCGTCGCCCTCGTCTTCGGCCTGGTCAACCTCCTGGTCAAGCCGGTCGTGACGGTGCTGACCCTGCCCCTGTTCGTCCTGACGCTCGGGCTGTTCACACTGGTGGTGAACGCGCTCATGCTGCTGCTCACCTCGTGGCTGGCGGACAAGCTGGACCTGAGCTTCCATGTGGAGGGATTCTGGGCCGCCGTCCTGGGCGGCCTGATCGTCTCGATCGTCTCCTGGGCCCTGAACGTGGTCCTCCCCGACAAGGACTGAAGCCGATGACCTACCGCGTCTGTTTCGTGTGCACCGGCAACATCTGCCGCTCCCCGATGGCCGAGGCGGTCTTCCGCGCGCGCGTGGCGGAGGCCGGGCTGGAGGACCTGGTCGAGGTGGACAGCGCCGGCACCGGCGGCTGGCACGAGGGGGAGGACGCCGACCCGCGCACCCTGGCCGTCCTGGCGGACAACGCCTACGACCTCGACCACACGGCCCGGCAGTTCCAGCCGTCCTGGTTCTCCCGTCTGGACCTGGTCATCGCCCTCGACACCGGCCACCTCAGGGCCCTGCGCCGCCTCGCGCCCACGGAGCAGGACGCGGCCAAGGTACGGCTGCTGCGTTCGTACGACCCCGCGGCCCACGACGACGACCTCGACGTGCCCGACCCGTACTACGGGGGCACGGACGGTTTCACGGAGTGCCTTGAGATGGTGGAGGCGGCGAGCACCGGACTGCTCGCCGCGGTACGCGAGCACGTGGAAGGACGGGCGGCATGAACGATTCCGCTATGGGCGGCGGCGAGGACGGCGGGCAGGGACACGGCTCCCGGGCGGCGGCCAGCGGGAGCGCCGCCGGCGACGGCACGCGCGCGGTGCGGGCCGGGCTGCCCGAGCCGGTGAAGCACGAGCCGACCCTGCCCGGTCCCGTGTTCGCCGCGCACTTCCATCTGCCGGGCGACCCCACGGGCCCGTACACCTACGGCCGTGACGAGAACCCGACGTGGACCCTGCTGGAGCGGGCCATCGGCGAACTGGAGGCGCCCGGACGGGACGACGTCGAGACGCTCGTGTTCGCCTCGGGCATGGCCGCGATCTCGTCGGTGCTCTTCTCGCAGGTGCGCGCCGGGGACGTGGTCGTCCTGCCCGGCGACGGTTACCAGGTGCTGCCTCTGGTGCGCGCCCAGCTGGAGGCGTACGGCGTCGAGGTGCGCACCGCCCCGACCGGCGGCGACGCCCAGCTCGACGTCCTGGACGGCGCGAAGCTGCTGTGGATCGAGACCCCCTCGAACCCCGGGCTCGACGTGTGCGACGTCCGGCGGCTCGCCGAGGCGGCTCACGCGCAGGGCGCCCTCGTCGCCGTCGACAACACGCTCGCGACCCCGCTCGGGCAGCGCCCGCTGGAGCTCGGCGCCGACTTCTCCGTGGCCAGCGGCACCAAGCAGCTCACCGGCCACGGCGACGTCCTCCTCGGGTACGTCGCCGGCCGTGACCCCGAGGCGATGACCGCCGTACGGCGCTGGCGCAAGATCGTCGGTGCGATCCCCGGGCCGATGGAGGCCTGGCTGGCGCACCGGTCGATCGCCACCCTCCAGCTGCGTGTCGACCGGCAGAACGCCACCGCGCTCCAGGTCGCCGAGGCACTTCGGAAGCGGCCCGAGGTGTCCGGGCTGCGGTACCCGGGGCTGCCCGACGACCCCTCGTACAAGATCGCCTCGCAGCAGATGCGGCGCTACGGGTGCGTCGTCTCCTTCACGCTGCCCACGCGCGCGCGTGCCGATCGCTTCCTCGACGCGCTGCGGCTCGTGGACGACGCGACGAGCTTCGGCGGGGTACGGTCCACGGCCGAGCGGCGCGGACGCTGGGGAGGCGACGCGGTGCCGGAGGGCTTCGTCCGCCTCTCGGTGGGCGCCGAGGATCCCGAGGACCTGATCGCGGACCTGATGCGGGCACTGGACGAGTCCGCCGGCTGACCGGCTGCCCGTCCGCACCGGCCGGTGCGCCCTCCGCCGTTACGGCGGACGGTCCGAGCCTCCCCCCTCATGGCTCGGACCGTCCCGGTTCTGCGCGCGAAGAACCACCCGAACAAGGCTAGTTGACTCAGTGTCAGTGTCCAATCACAGTAGCGACAGAGACCTATCGACATATTTATAGTTGGGCGGGGCCGGGGGGCCGGGAGCAGACGACGCGAGGGGGAGGCTGTCACGTGGATCTGGCCTTGCTGCGCACCTTCGTGACCGTGCACCGGGCCGGCTCCTTCACCCGCGCCGCCGCCTTGCTCGGCCTGTCCCAGCCGGCCGTCACCTCGCAGATCCGCACGCTGGAGCGGCAGCTGGGACGCCCGCTGTTCCTGCGGCAGGCCCGCGGCGTGACGCCGACGACCATAGGGGACGAACTCGCCCACAAGGCCGCCCCGCATCTCGACGCCCTGGTGGAGATCGTCGAGACCGGGCTGGACGACACTTCCTCCTTACGGACGCTGCACCTCGCCGGGCCCCCCGAGTTCACCGCCGAGCGGGTGGTGCCCGCGCTCACCGGGCTGGCCGACGACGACGGACAGGGCTTCGCCCTGCGCGCCTCGTTCGGGAACGCCGAGGAGACCCTGGACGGGCTGGCCGCCGGGCACCACGATCTGGCCATCAGCACGGCCCGGCCGCGCGGTGGTCTGCTCGTCGCGACCGCGCTCTGCGACGAGGAGCATGTCCTGGTCGCGGCGCCGCGCTGGGCCGAGCAGATCGGCACCGGGAAGCTGGACCGTAACGGCGCTCCCGCCCTGGACCACGTTCCCGTGATCGAGGTGCACGAGTCGTTGCCGTTCGTCTCCCGTTACTGGGCGTCCGTCTTCGACGCCCGCCCGGCCGCGCCGGGCACCATCGTCGTCCCCGACCTGCGGGCCGTACTGGGGTGCACGGCCGCCGGGGCCGGACTCGCGGTGCTGCCCCGCTACCTGTGTGCGGATGCCCTGGAGCGCGGTGAGGTGGTCGCTCTGCACCATCCGGCGGTGCCCCCGCTGCGCACGTACTTCCTCGTGGTCCGCACGGGCACGCTCGCGATGCCGCACATCGCACGGGCGCACGAGGGACTTCTGCGCGCGGCGGCCGCATGGGGCTGAGCCGGCCCGTCGGGCCGGGCGCCGACGGAGGCGGACGCCGACCGGGGGTGGACACCGACCGGGGGTGGACACCGACCGGGGCGGTCATGCGTGGGCTCGCACCATGACGTCGTGCGATGTTTCACGTGGAACCAGCCGGGCGACATTTCTCCCATGACCGTCCGACCCGTGGTCAAGCGCACCGCCCGCGCCGTTCTGCTGGACGGTGACGACCTCATCCTGATCAAGCGCACCAAGCCCGGCGTGGACCCCTACTGGGTCACTCCGGGCGGCGGGGTCGAACCGGGCGACCCGACCGTCGTCGACGCCCTGCACCGTGAGGTGCACGAGGAGCTCGGCGCCAAGATCACGGACGTGGTCCCCTGTTTCGTGGACACCGTGGAACACATCGGCGAGGACGGCGGCGCCACCGGCGTGAAGGTGCAGCACTTCTTCGTCTGCCGCCTGGAGTCCATGGACCCGTCCCTGCGGCACGGTCCCGAGGTCGACCGGCCCGCCGGTGAGTACGAGATCGTCCGGGTGCCGTTCACCCGGGTCGGGATCGCGTCCGTCCACCTCGTACCGCTGTCACTGCGGCACTACCTGGACGGCAACATCGAGGGTGTGCGCGCTCTGCACGCCCACGACCTGGGCTGAGGACCGCGCCCCGTCAGCGCCCGGGGACGAGGCCACCACGTCATGCCGTATGCGCTCCGCGGGGATGCCGGCGTTCCGTACGGCGTCCACCTGACCGTGGCAGCCCGGGGAGCGATCTCCGCCGCGGTCCGGCGGGCGAGGCGTGCGTCCGGGGACGGCTCCGAAGACAGCTCCGTGGCACCCCTCTCCGTCACCGGCTCCTGTGGTGACGCGAACCAGCCGCTCCCGCTGCCAGGGCTGCCGTTGTCGGCCGACGTGGCGGCGGAGCCTCCATGGTCTGCCTCGCCTCGAACATCTCTCGGTCGGTCTGCGCAGTTCCAACGTGGCCGGAAGAGGCTTGCGTTCCCCACGGGCGGATTGTTCTTGCCCGGACAGAAGCCGCTGCCCGGCTTCTGTCCGGGGCCCGAGCCTGCCCTGCGCAGGTGCTGCCCCGGCCGCCTACCCGGAAACGGCGTCACCGGTCTCCCCGCCCGTCGGGCTGCGGCGCGTCCGGTGTCCTCCGCGGTCCCGATGTTTCACGTGAAACGCCCCCCTTTCCGGGCCGTGGTTCATGACATGGCCAAAAGCTTGTGCGTGTCAGCCGAAACAGGTGGACGCCGGGGGGCCCTGTCGGACAGCCTGACCTGCGTGCCGACTCCTTCCCTCACCGCTCTGCCCATCCGCCGTCTGACCCTGCGGGACCTCACCGCCTGCGCCGACCTGTCGGAGAACCGGGGGTGGCCACGCGAAGAACACAAGTGGGGCTTCCTCCTCACCGCCGGGAGGGGGTACGGCATCGACGACCCCGACGGCGGACTCGTCGCCGCGTGCGTCGTCACCCTGTACGGGCCCCACGAACGGCCCGCCCTCGCGGCCATCGGCATGGTGCTGGTCGCCGAGCGGCACTCTCGTCAGGGTGTGGGGCGGCGGCTGATGCGGCACGTGCTCTCGGAGATGGGCACCACCCCGGTGACCCTGCACGCGACCCCGTACGGCCGCCCGCTCTACGAAGAGCTCGGTTTCAAGGTCATCGGGCAGGCGGAGATGGTGAAGGGGAACTTCGTGCCGCCCGGGGACTCACCACGGATCGCGACACGGGCCGCCACCGCCGAGGACCTGGGCGCCATGCTCCGGCTCGACGAGGAAGTGTTCGGTGCCGATCGCACCCCCATCGTCACCCGGCTGCCCGCCTTCGCCGATCACCTGCGCATCGCCGAGGAGAACGGCCGGCTCATCGGTTACGCGGCGGCCTGGCCGAACATGGACACCCACGTGGTGGGCCCGCTGATCGCCCGTGACACGGAAACCGCGAAGGCACTGCTCGTCTCGATCGCCGCACACTCCGACCGCCCGCTGCGCACCGACATCGACGTACGGCACACCGAGCTGCTCACATGGGTGAAGGAACGAGGACTCGCGTCCGTCACCTTCAACGCGGTAATGGCCTGCGGGATCACCGAGCTGCCCGGTGACTGGAACCGGCGGTTCGCTCCGGTGACGGTGGCGGCGGGCTGACGCACTGCGCGCAGGCGGGCCCGCCGGGATACGACGACGCCGGCTCCCGGGGTGTCCCGGGAACCGGCGTTCGCGCACATGCGCCGGTGCGTCAGGCGAGGGCCTCGACGGCGGCCGTGGCGAAGGCGTGGTCCTGCTCGGGAGCGCCTCCGCCGACCCCGATCGCACCGATGAGCCGGCCGTCACGATGGACCGGCACACCACCCGCGATGAACAGCAGCGGCCGGTCGAGTGCGGTGGGCAGGGTGTGGAAGAGGCCCCCGGGCTGCACGGCGTCGACGAGGTCGGCGGTGGGGGCGTTCAGCTGGAGTGCCGTGTACGCCTTGCGGATGCTGGTCTCACCGGAGATCAGCACGGCCCGGTCGTCACGCCGGAAGGCCAGCAGATGGCCGCCCGCGTCCAGGACGGTCACGCTGACCGTGACCCCGGCCGCCTCGGCGGCGCGGCGGGCCGCGGCGACGAGGGCTTCGGCGTCCTGGGTGGTCAGCGGGGTGACGGCGGTGGTGCTCATGAGGGGTTCCTTAAGAATGTTGGGCGGTCCGGGAGGACCGGGTGTGGCTGATGAGGTGTTTGCCGTTGATGGCTCCCGGAGAATGGCCGCCCGGTCCTCCGG